>NZ_JBLVXX010000119.1:0-1455 GCF_048283985.1 Enterobacter cloacae complex sp. 6730903
GCCTCGGGTTGTACTGACCCCAAAAAGTTGGACAGTTAAACACGAGGCACATAGGTCTGGGTTCGATATTCAATTGGACTCAGACCTTTTAATTTCAGGCTAATTCTTCTGCTGTTGTAGTAGTCAATATATTCCGTAACAGCATCCTTCAGTTCGCTTATATTACTGAACTCGTCAAGATAAAAACACTCCGACTTTAAGGTTCCAAAGAAACATTCCACGACTGCATTATCCAGACAATTGCCTTTTCTGGACATGCTCTGTGTAATGCCTTGTTCTTTAAGGATGTTTTGATACCTTCTCATACGATACTGCCATCCCTGGTCAGAGTGCAGAATAGGATGCTCGTGAGGCTTAAGCTTTTTGAATGCCTGATCGAGCATATTCTCGACCATGTTCATCACAGGTCTTTCCGACAGGCTGTAAGAAATAACTTCGTTGTTGAAGAGATCTATTACTGGAGACAAATACAGCTTTCGCCCATTGACTGCAAATTCAGTAACGTCGGTAACCCACTTCTCGTTTGGCCGTGTAGCCTTGAAATCCCTTTGGAGAACATTGGGGGCGGTTTGCCCTACCTCTCCTCTGTAGGAGCTGTATCGCTTGACCTTAATCGCTGCCTTAAGCGAGAGGGTTCCCATCAGGCGCTGAACGGCTTTATGGTTAATCCGTTCCCCGTCTCGATGGAGAGACAACGTTACCCTACGGTATCCGTAACGACCTTTATTCTCGTGATAAATCTCACCAATACGCTTTTTAACATCCGCATACTTATCAGGCTTGCTGAGAGCCTTTAGATGGTAATAAAACGTACTGCGCGGTATCTCCGCTGCCTTGAGAAGCTCATCAAGAGGGTAAAACTGCCTTAGCTCGTTGAGTACTTTCACTTTTTCGCGGGATGAGCTAAGGCTTTCAGCTTTTTTAGATACGTAAGCCGCATTTCAAGGAATCGAACTTGTCTTTCAAGATCCTCAATACGTCGGTCTTTCGACAGCTCCAATGCTAACGCCGCTTTTTCTGGATCAACTGACATTGTAATGTTTCTTTTGGTGCCGATCTTGAGTGCGCGTAAACCAGCTTCTCCGTGCTCCTCATAGACTTTCAGCCACTTGGCTACAGAACCACTACCAGCAAGCATAAAGTGAGCAGCAGCCTGATTGAGGGACATCTGCTGCTCGGTCACGGCTTTCACGACCTTAATGCGCAACTCTGGATCAGCACTAACGCCTTTAGGTTTGGGAATTAAACCTTTTTCTCCATGTTTTTCATAGAGGGCAACCCACGTCCTGACCTGGGTTCGAGGCACACCAAAACGTGCAGAGATGATCCTGTAACCATCATCAGTTGTGAAGTAGTGATTCACGACTTCAAGGCGCTTTTCGAAGGGGTATTTTGGCTTTGACATATCAGGGACTATTCCATTTCATCGTCCAACAAAATGGGTGCAGTACAGGT
>NZ_JBLVXX010000120.1:0-1415 GCF_048283985.1 Enterobacter cloacae complex sp. 6730903
AGGCAATGTAAATAACTATGGCGTTAAGCCTGTCAGCGTTTGTGGCTATCTCCAGCTGGCCCAGAACCAGAAAACAGGCTCTTACACCGTAGCGCTTCCGCCGGGTTGCAGGCTGACCTATTTTCAGAGCATGAACGGCGATCAGTTTGGTACGAGTCGGAGGAAGATCACCATTTCAGGGGGAACCGCGACAGTGTCATCAGTAGGCGATACCGACTACTCAGCAGGGACTGAGCCTGCGGCAGCGGCTTATCTCATTTTCCAGATCGAGAGGGCATAAATGGCGGAATATGGCGTTTTACTGACGACGACTAGCGGGGAAGTATGGGTGACCGCGAACAGCTCGCCAATCGCTCTACAGGCACGAAAGACAGCGTCACTTCAGGGAATATCGGGGTTTAATACCAAAGTGACGCACACATTCCCCGCAGGTCAGCCTGTTATCGCCTTCGTTCATTGCACGGTTGAGGTGGAAATCACCCAGACGATAAGCGGGAACACCATCACTATTGATTTCCTCAGACCAAATGCAACCGGCACAGCGTACGTTTATTTTTTCTCTATTTTCCCACAGACAAAGCCAGACTACGGGCTGGCCGTCTGGGATGCGTCAGGGACGCTTATTTTGACAAACGAAACGCGCACACTCAGTGATGTGGTAACCCTCGGTACTGCCGGGGTAGATGCAAGTTCAGGTTATAACATCAATACCACGCTGGCGGGGAAATGGGCCTGTATGCCTGCCATGCTGGGTCTAATTACTGGAGTTATATCGGCCGGCGGCCAGCCGCAGCCCTACTCGGCGATATACAAGAGCATGGCGAAACTTGAGGGAGGCAACACGCGAATATTCGCCAGACCACAAACAACGCCCAGCGGAAGCCTTCAGAACGTCGCGTATTCGAATCTGAGAAACGTGATTATGGCCATCAACTGCGTCAACTACGATTGATCGTTTTCGGCGATCAATTATGTGTTATTGATCTACAAAATCAATTATATCCCTTTGATTCATCTTGTTATTGTTTAGCTTCGTTAATACCCTGGGATATAACCACGATGAAAAACATGATTCTTTGCCTGGCGGTAGCGGTATTGCTCTCCGGTTGCGCTGGCGTTCTTCAGAAGCAGCAACCCATATGTACCGGAACGGCCCTGATCGGCGGACAGGAAAACATCGTCCAGATTTACGGAGTACGCAAGCAAAGTAACCAGACCCAGTACCGCGCCGGTTACCCATTTAACTGGTCATGGGTCAGCGCAAACACGTTCAGTAGTACCACCTGCCATTAACTCAAACATTTTTGAATAAACCTCGCTCCGGCGGGGTTTTTTATTGCCTGGAGAAAACATGATTTATACCACTGGCACTATCGCCATCAGCGGAAACACCCTTACAGGTACCGGCACAAACT
>NZ_JBLVXX010000121.1:0-1360 GCF_048283985.1 Enterobacter cloacae complex sp. 6730903
CGCAGCAGGACCCGATAGGGCTGGCGGGGGGGATAAACCTTTACCAGTATGCGCCGAATGCGCTGGGGTGGGTGGATCCGTGGGGGTTATCGTGCGGAAATAGCTGGAATGCTTTCCAGAGCAAAACTCGAGGTGCTTTTGCTACAAGAGGTCATGCTGCACGGGCCTACCGAGCTACTCATGGAATTTCAAAGCCAGATTTCCCTAATCCGGCGACATACCTCGATGCAGGAAAAATTAGTAGGCATTTAGAACTATTCAAGGGAGGGGTTACTAAGTTCGTTTGGGGTATTAATCCTGAATTTAGTCATTTAGGTCCTCCAGGAGGCCACTTTGTTATGCCAAGGACCGTTGCTGATGACTTAATTAGACGTTCGGGTGGGAATATTCCAAAGCTTGATAGATTGTTAGGGTTAAATGCAGGTGATCTCGGAGACGCTCCTTTAAGAGTTGATATTAATAATCCGACAGGTTTAAGAATGCCAACAGGAAATGAACGAGGAGCAAATGAATTTTGGTTGCCGGGAGGATATACTTCAGGTGATATCCCAGAGGCGGCCATAGATCCTACTCCGCTAAATCAATTAAAGATCACACCGTTGAAGAATTAAAAAAAAGGAGGCGCAATGGATAAAATAATATTTAATAATTATTGAGTAATCCTTATCGAAAGAGAAGGGCGTTTTTTTATTAGGTTTTATTCAGGGGGGATAGTTATGAAAGAAGAGGAAGAAGAATTGAGCATTGATGAGGCCAAAAAAGTTCAAATGAGTGAAAAGGATGCTTATGAGGTTTTAATAGCCATTGAAAAAAAGAAAAGCTAAAATATTGGCCTCATTTTTAATAATTACCTGTCGATCAGTAATAAGGATGGTTTTTTACTACAAACCAAAATAAGTCGCTCAATGAGGTTCTTTGTAAAAGTTAACTTTAGCCAATTATAATAGAGAACTAAAAACACGCATGGGGGGCGTTTTTTGTTCAAAGCGATTAAAAGTTAAATAAAAAATTATCTCATAGAAATCTGTAAGAAGTAATTTTCCCCTTCCACAACCATCTTGTCCGCTACTTTCGTGCCTTGCTTATCCTTGTCGGCGTGGAGTCCTTATACATTATAGCTTGAGCACGTATAAGCCCTTGCTCTAGGCGCACGCAGGGGGGCTGTCTACCCGCAGCGAATATGACCGTCTTGGCCGCCTGCATCGCCGGGATATAGTTACCGGTAATTCTCAGTGCTCTTGGTTGCACCGCTGGAATACTACCGGTAACCCGCTCGAAGGCTTTGCTGAGAAGGTCACTCACAACCGCCTGACGCAGCTGAACGGCATTCGCTGGCGCTATGACATCCACGGCCGCACCG
>NZ_JBLVXX010000122.1:0-1265 GCF_048283985.1 Enterobacter cloacae complex sp. 6730903
GAGGTTAGTCGTCGGCAGCGTCAGATGTGTATAAGAGACAGGTATTTGTGTGGATTCTTTTATGTTCGAAAATGGTGAGAGATATTGTCATGTTGTAAATAAAGATACTGGTGAGCCATTGTATTATCCAAACTTGTATATAACAACACAAGTCAGGAATCGTTCAGAGTCTATATCAACAATGAAGGTTATCGCTGGGAGCATTTCATTGTTATATCGATTCTTTATGAGAAAAAATATCAATATTGATGAAAGAATCCAGAATAAGCTGTTTCTCGCTCCTCATGAAATTGAGGATTTGATTGAATTCACTTCATTAAATTTCCGAGATGGAGGGGATGGTAATTTTATGGTTTCAAATGTCAAAAAACCAACTAAGTATTTTCGCATTACAACAGTCGCTAACTATCTTGAATGGTTGTGCAAAATACTTCTTTCACATGCAGGTCAGAAAAATACTCTCAAGGAAGTAATGGCTTTCATTAATAACATAAAAAGAAAGAAACCAAGGAATAATGATAAATATAATATGGAAATCGAAAAAAGCTTAGACAAAGCACAATTAGATTCTTTATTCAGCATACTTTCGCCAGGGAGTAACTTGAACCCGTTTACGGAAAAAGTGCAACAAAGAAACAATCTAATATTCCTTCTATTACATTGCTTTGGTTTGAGAGCAGGTGAACTTTTGAATCTGCGTATTGGCGATATGGATTTTGCAGAATCAACAATCGCAATAAGAAGGAGAGCAAATGATAAAACAGATCCACGAGTTTATCAGCCATTAGTGAAGACGTGTGAGAGAAAATTAATTGCTGACACAAAACTTATATATGAAATTTCAGATTATATTTTGAATGATCGTAGGAAAGTTAAAAATGCTAATAAGCATGATTTTCTGTTTATTACCTATAAGGAAGGGAAGACCCAAGGGCAACCTCTGTCATTTTCCTCATACCATAAGATAGTGAGTGTTGTTCGTCAATCCTCCTCACTTCTAGGGGGATTGACAGGTCACAAACTCAGACATACATGGAATTATGAGTTTTCGAAAGCAATAGACAAGAATCAGGACATATCCGATGAAAAAGAGCAACAAATCCGTTCTTATCTCATGGGATGGCGACCGGGTTCAGAAACTTCAATGATTTATAATCGCAGGCATATTTTTGAGCTATCGAAAAAAACTGCACTTCAACAACAAAAGAAACTATTCAAAGGAGAATTTGATGAATAATTTAATTAAATATAACTCTGATAAAATG
>NZ_JBLVXX010000123.1:0-1318 GCF_048283985.1 Enterobacter cloacae complex sp. 6730903
ATTTAGTAATGCTTTATGCTTGCTCAATACTGATCAATTTTCTTTAACAAGAATGACTTCAATTTTCACATTTTATAAACCTACTAAAAGTTTCTTTTTCAGTGACATACAAACTAAAAAAAGCTATGAGATGAATTATAAAAATATATTTTCCCGATATGGGTATTATGATGATGAAGGTAAACCACTACTTATTCGCTCACACCAGCCACGGCACCTTTTAAACACAATAGCCCATTATGGTGAAATGTCTGAACTGGATATAGCTAAATGGTCTGGTCGTATCAATGCGAATCAGAACAGAGTTTATAACCATGTGTCAGAAGAAGATATGTTAGATAAAATCAAAGCCATTAAATTGAATAGGAGTAATTACTGTCAAAGGGAGTCAATACCCACAAATGAATTGACAATTGATTTTGATAACCTTAATCAAGGTGCAATACACTTAACTGAATTTGGTTACTGTGTACATAACTATTTAATCAAGCCTTGTGCAAAAATTAATCATCTTATTGAATGTGATAATGAAACACCGGACATTAACTCAGTAGATAGAATTAGACTGCAATCTGTCCGAGAGAAAGTAATGCAATTAAAGAGAATAACTCAGATCGCTTATGAAAATGGTGATTATGGTGCAGACAAATGGTTGCAGCACCACGAAAAAAACTTAGAAAGAATTAATAAACTTTTGAATAATTGAAACAGGAGATGCATATGGCAAAACATTTAAACAGGAGTGAAATAAAGGCAATTACACACATTATATTGACTTGGGACGGTAAAATCACATGGAGTGATTTATGTGGATCAGTGTATAAGAATCTAAACAGAACTATCACAAGGCAATCTTTAAGTGCTCATGATGAAGTTGTTGAAGCATATAGAATAAAGAAAAGTTTGTCCAATTTGAAAAAATCTGGTCTAAAGAAACCAGCTAACTTAACTATTGCGGCACAACAAATAATAAACCTTAAAGCCGAAAACGAAATGTTGAAAAAACAGAACAATAGATACAAAGAGCAATTTAGCTATTGGCAGTATAATGCTTATAGACACGGTCTTACTGTGGAACAGTTGAATAGGCCATTTAATAAAAAATAATATTTGATAGGTTACACCTATTGACAAGTTAAATAAATGCGATAAATATAAATATATGGTCAGGAAGACTATTTAACTAATGCAAGGATGCATTCTATGGACAAGAACATTATCTATCCAGAGTTTACTCTGGAAGAGCAACTTATCATTATCGTCGATAAATATATCTCAAAACGATACCAGCCAGGTGATAAAAGTTTCTCATATCAAC
>NZ_JBLVXX010000124.1:0-1293 GCF_048283985.1 Enterobacter cloacae complex sp. 6730903
GGTATGAACCGGAAACATGGGTAACACTTTAGACCGGATACATGGGTAACAGTTATAACTGGCATAGAAGAGGAGACTCGCTATGCCCTGGACTGAGACCCGACCTATGCAACGCCTTGATTTTATCCGTGCCTGCCATGCAGGTACGGATTCTTTTTCAGCCCTCTGCCGTATCTTCGGCATCAGCCGAAAAACCGGTTATAAATGGCTTCAGCGTTTTGACCCCTCTGACCTGTCATCTCTCTCTGACCGGTCGCGTGCTCCGCACTCCCACTCCCGGACAGTTCCTGATGATATCGCCGGGCAGCTTACGGCCCTGAGGCAGAAACACCCTGACTGGGGCCCCAAAAAACTGCGGATGTGGCTGCTCAATCATCACGTCGATTTTACCGTCCCCGCTGCCAGCACTATCGGCGATATCCTCAAGCGTGAAGGCCTGGTTCCGGATAAAAAGCGAAAACGCAGAACCCCGGGCAATCGCCAGCCCCTGGCCATCATCAGTGAGAACAATCAGGTCTGGAGCGCTGATTTTAAAGGCAAGTTCAGGCTGCTGAGCCGGGAATACTGTCATCCCTTCACCCTGACCGACAATCACAGCCGGTATCTTCTGAGCTGCCGGGGAACGGACCGGGAGAGCGAGCCCTTCGTCAGGCAGTGCCTGACGGATGCGTTCCTGGAGTACGGTCTGCCGGAAGTTCTGAGAACGGATAATGGTCAGCCTTTCGCAGGAACAGGTATCGCCGGGTTAAGTCGCCTTGCAGTCTGGCTGATAAAGCTGGGCATCAGACCGGAACGTATCAGAAAGGGGCATCCGGAAGAAAACGGCCGTCATGAGCGAATGCATCGTTCGCTGAAAAGTGCAGTAAAACAGGGCAACACCTTTATGACGATGGAAGAACAACAGCGGTGGTTCAGTGACTACCGGGAAGAATTTAACTACGAAAGGCCGCATGAAGCCCTGGCGGGTGCAACGCCCGGAACGGTATGGCAGCCCTCAGGCCGGCACTGGGATGGCAGGGTTCCTGAATATGCTTATCCGGAAGGAGGTACGGTCTACAGGGTGAAATCAAGGGGGACACTCTATATGGGGAAAAAGGGGACGGTGTTCCTGAGTGAAGCGCTGACTGATGAGTACATCATGCTGGAAGAACAGGATGATGGCCTGGAGGCCATCATCTTTAACGGAATAACGCTTGCGTACTACGACCGAAAAACCCAGAGTGTGCTCCGGATAGACTGAAAAGTGTTACCTATGTTCCCGGTCTGATCTGTCACCTATGTATCCGGTCATAC
>NZ_JBLVXX010000125.1:0-1271 GCF_048283985.1 Enterobacter cloacae complex sp. 6730903
AACAAAGGGGCCGAAGCCCCCTGGGTTAACCCATGATGATGGTGGAATGTTCAGGCTGAACGGAGGCCACACCCCACGCCACACCAACCTCGTAACGCACCTGACGGTACTGGCGGTACAGCGCGATCTGGAAGGTAATACCAGAGACCGGATCGGTTACGTTCATCACGTCATCAGCGGTATCGCCGCCTTTTGGCATGGCCGGGGTACGGCAAGCCAGCAGGAATGCGTTACGGTCAAAGGCAACGTTTGGCACGAACTCGCTCAGCACAGTGACAGTCGCCTGATCTGCCAGATCCTGACGCAGGCCAGGTGCGCCGATGGTGATAGTCGAAGAGGTTGCCGCTACGACCATGTACTGGTTGTCATCGCCATCGAACTTCACTGCGGTCCCGGCAGCAATACCGCCAGTACCAGCAGAGATAGCAATAATGATGTCGCCCTCTTTCTTCTCGCCATTGACCTTATAGCCCGCCGCCGTGCTTTTCGCGGTGCGCTTGATGTTGGCGGATTCGTGCAGGTTAAAGCCCATCACACGACCAATGATGCCTTCACGCAGCAGCTGATCGGTACCGGCTTCGTTCGCTTTGAACAGTACGGACTGTTTACCACGGATTGACGCCATCGCTTCGCCGCCCAGTACCATGCGCAGGTCAGTGGTTGGTGCGCCGTTATCAGTCAGCACCTGACGAGCGTTCGCCGCATCAGACAGGTCGTCTTTGACACTGAACGGTGTATCTTTTGGAGCACCAACAGCGCGGGAAGACTTATAAGCCAGCGATGCCAGGTCAGCATCCATTTCGTTGCTCAGTGCGCGGATCGCCTGAGAAAACTGGTCAGCCAGGACAACGTCATAAGTGCCTGATGGTCCGATGGCAAGCTGCTCTTCACCATTCCATTTGACCGGGGCCATTTTGGATTTGGTGATTTTCACGTCCACGGTACCAATGTTCTGATCACCGTCGTTTGGCGCGGTTGCCGCCGGAGTGATATCAACGGTGGTGGTTTTTGGTGCTACCGGTGCGGTCACGGTTTGGTCTTTGGCCGCGGCATCGGCTTTAGCGTTACGGGCCACCGCCGGGATAAAGCCCACCTGCTCACGGGATACGCGGTTCAGTGCCGTGTAGATGGTCGGGATCAGGCCAGTCAAAGTGTTGGACATTTATTTTTCCTTTCGATTAATCAACGATGCTCGTGCCGCCGCCAATCGCAGCCTGTTGTTCAGCTGGTGGCAGGGCGTCAAAAGCAGCGCGTTTCATGGTTTTCTGCCC
>NZ_JBLVXX010000126.1:0-1261 GCF_048283985.1 Enterobacter cloacae complex sp. 6730903
TGTCGTTTTCAGAAGACGGCTGCACTGAACGTCAGAAGCCGACTGCACTATAGCAGCGGAGGGGTTGGATCCATCAGGCAACGACGGGCTGCTGCCGGCCATCAGCGGACGCAGGGAGGACTTTCCGCAACCGGCCGTTCGATGCGGCACCGATGGCCTTCGCGCAGGGGTAGTGAATCCGCCAGGATTGACTTGCGCTGCCCTACCTCTCACTAGTGAGGGGCGGCAGCGCATCAAGCGGTGAGCGCACTCCGGCACCGCCAACTTTCAGCACATGCGTGTAAATCATCGTCGTAGAGACGTCGGAATGGCCGAGCAGATCCTGCACGGTTCGAATGTCGTAACCGCTGCGGAGCAAGGCCGTCGCGAACGAGTGGCGGAGGGTGTGCGGTGTGGCGGGCTTCGTGATGCCTGCTTGTTCTACGGCACGTTTGAAGGCGCGCTGAAAGGTCTGGTCATACATGTGATGGCGACGCACGACACCGCTCCGTGGATCGGTCGAATGCGTGTGCTGCGCAAAAACCCAGAACCACGGCCAGGAATGCCCGGCGCGCGGATACTTCCGCTCAAGGGCGTCGGGAAGCGCAACGCCGCTGCGGCCCTCGGCCTGGTCCTTCAGCCACCATGCCCGTGCACGCGACAGCTGCTCGCGCAGGCTGGGTGCCAAGCTCTCGGGTAACATCAAGGCCCGATCCTTGGAGCCCTTGCCCTCCCGCACGATGATCGTGCCGTGATCGAAATCCAGATCCTTGACCCGCAGTTGCAAACCCTCACTGATCCGCATGCCCGTTCCATACAGAAGCTGGGCGAACAAACGATGCTCGCCTTCCAGAAAACCGAGGATGCGAACCACTTCATCCGGGGTCAGCACCACCGGCAAGCGCCGCGACGGCCGAGGTCTTCCGATCTCCTGAAGCCAGGGCAGATCCGTGCACAGCACCTTGCCGTAGAAGAACAGCAAGGCCGCCAATGCCTGACGATGCGTGGAGACCGAAACCTTGCGCTCGTTCGCCAGCCAGGACAGAAATGCCTCGACTTCGCTGCTGCCCAAGGTTGCCGGGTGACGCACACCGTGGAAACGGATGAAGGCACGAACCCAGTGGACATAAGCCTGTTCGGTTCGTAAGCTGTAATGCAAGTAGCGTATGCGCTCACGCAACTGGTCCAGAACCTTGACCGAACGCAGCGGTGGTAACGGCGCAGTGGCGGTTTTCATGGCTTGTTATGACTGTTTTTTTGTACAGTCTATGCCTCGGGCATC
>NZ_JBLVXX010000127.1:0-1243 GCF_048283985.1 Enterobacter cloacae complex sp. 6730903
TTCCGATTGAGCGCAGTGAGGTGAATCAACTATGAATAATATTATTTTGTTCAAATCAAAAAAACATATTCTTGTAGAAGAAAATTATAATGAGTTCATAAAATTTTGTCGCTATCAACTGCCCGGACTAACCCAAACTCAGGATTGGGAGCAGTATGCATGGAAAGGATATGTCACATTTAGAAAAATAGGGGTTGGAAATAAAGTCTTTGATTCCATTGATGCAATGCACGAAGATTATATCAATTTTGCGAAAGCATATATCAGATATCAACACTCATTGAAACCATTAAAAAATTATGGGGTTATTATGATGGCCTTGCGATGCCTCGAACAGGCCCTTTTGCAGGTTCAGAACACTGGTCTCATATATAATGTTACAGCCGTTGTTTTCGATGAGGCAATGCAGATCGGGAGTAAATATTTTGAAGGTAACGTTTTGGCTAAATGTGGAATACAGCTTGAAAAAATATCAAAGTTTCTATATGAACATAATCTTGTGAAATCAGGATATATCTCATGGAAAAACCATGTAAAACAGAAAGTCAAAAACAATTATCTTCCTGAGATTGAGGATTATCACCGAAGCGATAAGTTACCAGATGAAGAGGCATTGCTCGCTATTGCTGATATTTTTTCTCAAAATGATGAGCTACTGAGTCCAAGGGATAAGTTCACAAGTTCAGTATTTGCACTTCTACTTTGTTGTCCGAGCAGAATCTCTGAGATTTTAGCCTTACCTGCTGATTGTGAAATTACACAAATAGATGGCAAGGGTATTGAAAGATATGGGTTGAGATTTTATTCGGTAAAAGGGTATGGCCCTAATATCAAATGGATTCCAAGAGTTATGATACCAGTTGCAAAGAAAGCAATTAGAAGATTACTTTCCTTATCACAAAATGCAAGAGCACTTGCTTACTGGTACGAAAAGTACCCGGATAAATTTTACCGACATGAGCTTTGCCCAACAGTCGATGAAAAAGCTAAATTGACCGTTGTACAAGTTTGCCATGCACTGGGGTATAATTTATTTGATCATAAATCATGTGTTTTAAAAATTAAAAGAACGAGTTTGGATGGTGGGAAAAGTTTCTTAAACCACAATGATTACAACTATTCATTGAGTAATTTGTGGGAAATTATTAGTTCTAATTTTAGCAGAGACTTTCCATGGTATGATAAAGAAAAATCCATAAAATTTAGTAATGCTTTATGCTTGCTCAATACTGATCAATTTTCT
>NZ_JBLVXX010000012.1:0-109387 GCF_048283985.1 Enterobacter cloacae complex sp. 6730903
ATTTTACTTTAAAAACAAAAACCGATAGAGATATGCACTAATTTATAATTACAAATTAGTTAAACATTCTAATTAGATCCATTAATCTGGCAGCTTAAGCCAAATTTTTAAGTAAAACATAGCCATAACAACATCCCAAAAAGATACATACATGTTTTTGATGACTGATTAATGCAATATCAATAATCACACGATCAAACTGTTTTTGGATAACATCCCGCACCTGTCCCGATTCCCTTTCCTGCAAAATGCTGTAAACTGCGAGGTATTGCGACATCTTGCAGGATACTGCGCCAATGCATAAAACCGCCAGACAGAAATATGTACTTGATATCATTACTGAACAAGGCCAGGCCAGCATCACCGAGCTGGCAGAGCGATTGCAGGTTTCGGCGGACACCATCCGACGCGATCTGACCGACCTGGAAAAACAGGGGCTGGCGCAAAAAAACCATGGCGGCGCCATCGCGCTTAATCTCTCGACGATGACCCGAGTAAGCAGGAATACCTTGCTGCCTGAAATCAAGCAGCGGCTGGGTAAACAGGTTGCGCAATGCGTGCCTGCGGGCTCGACGCTTTTTCTGGACGCCGGAAGCACACTGCTGGCCGTTGCCGCTTTCCTTCAGGGGCCGCTGACCATCATCACCCCTTCTCTTGATATCGCCCAACAGGTGAGCGATCGGGAAGGTATCGACCTGATCCTGCTCGGTGGAAAGTGGGATCAGAAACAGCGCCTGTTTGCCGGAAGCGCCACCCTTTCCCTGCTCTCTCGCTACCGGGCGGATATTGCCATCCTTGGCGCATGCGCGATCCATGCCGAACTCGGATTGAGCGCCAGTCAGGAGGCGGATGCCGAGGTAAAGCGTGCCATGCTCACCGCAAGCCAGGCGCACTGGGTAGTCGCCGACCATCTGAAACTCAACCAGTGCGAACCGTATCTGGTGTCTGGGTTATCCGAGATTCATCAACTGTTTTTAGATCGTCCCTGGGCAGAGCTCGGGGACCATAGCGCCTTGCAGGTTACCGTTTGCGCGCATTAACGTGGAGAAGGTCATGAATAAAGTGAAGACAATGAATATTGCGCTGATCGGGTATGGGTTTGTCGGTAAGACGTTCCATGCCCCGCTGATCCAGTCCGTCGACAGCCTGAAGCTGGCGGTGGTCTCATCCCGGGATGAAGAGAAAGTGAAACGCGACCTGCCGGACGTCCTCGTTGTCGCCACGCCGGAAGAGGCCATTCAGCACCCGGATATCGACCTGGTGGTTATCGCCTCCCCTAACGCGACCCATGCGCCGCTGGCCACCCTGGCGCTCAATGCCGGCAAGCATGTGGTAGTGGATAAGCCGTTTACGCTGGATATGCAGGAAGCGCGAGATCTGATTGCGCTGGCGCAAGAAAAACAGCGCCTGCTCTCCGTCTTCCATAACCGCCGCTGGGATAGCGATTTTCTCGGCATTAAGCAGGTGATTGAGCAAGGCCGTATCGGCAAGGTGAAACATTTTGAATCGCATATCGATCGTTTCCGCCCGGAGGTTCGTGTGCGCTGGAGAGAGCAAAACGTGCCCGGCAGCGGCCTGTGGTTCGACTTAGGCCCGCACATGATTGACCAGACGCTACAGCTTTTTGGTCTGCCGCAGTCGGTACAGGGCAACATCGCCACCCTGCGTGACGGCGCGGAGATTAACGACTGGGCGCACGTGGTGCTGAACTATCCGGAACACAAAGTGGTCCTCCATTGCAGCATGCTGGTGGCGGGTGGCGTTGCCCGCTTTACCGTCCACGGCGATAAGGCCAGCGTGGTGAAAGCGCGCATCGATCAGCAGGAAGCCCAGCTGCTGGCAGGCGTCATTCCGGGTAGCGAAAGCTGGGGTGAAGACAGCGACGCTATGGTGCTGTTTAATGCCCAGGGTGAAGCCAGCGCTATCCCTGCGCCAAAAGGCGACCAGCGGCAGTACTATATCAACGTGCGCGATGCCCTGAACGGCAAGATTGACAACCCGGTCCCTCCGGTGGAGGCGCTTGCGGTGATGGCGGTGCTGGAAGCGGCGGTAAAATCGTCGGAAACGGGTACAACTCAGGAACTGGACTTAACGGCGCCGGAGCGCACGCAACTGCAATAAGCCGCAAAAAAAAATGCCCTGCGGGTTCGCAGGGCATTATCGGTTACTGACGCTTTTTCGGCATCATGCGCAGCAGCGTGTTGTCCTTCCAGAAGTAGTGATGCATCAGCGCGGCAAAGGCGTGCAAACCAATCACGAAATACCCCAGATTCGCCAGCGTCACGTGCCACTCCTTTAGCGTATCCACCAGGTCAAAATTCCCCTCCGCCGCATGCGGCATCGTCAGGCCAAACGCAAACCAGTCATTTCCCCGGTTATACATCATCACCATGCCGATCAGCGGCAGCGCAATGAACAGCAGGTAGATTACCAGATGCCCGAGATGGGACAGCCCGGTGATCATCGCTTTTGGTTTCGGTTGAATGGGCGGAGCCGGGAATTTAAGGCGGATAAGCAGGCGCGCCACCATCAGCACCAGGATGCTGATCCCGCAGGAAACGTGGATCATATTAATAAGCGGACGATCGGTTCGCGGGAACCACCCTCTGAACTCCATGGCGCAATAGGCCATAATGACTAACAGAAAAACCAGCCAGTGGATGCTAATTTGCAGCCCCGTATATTTTGTGCGCATGTTGTTTCCCGATAAATAACCATTATCGCGCCAACATAACCACCTTTCCTGAAAATGTGAACCCCCTCGCATGGAGGGGGCTCCTGATTACGACTGCAAATAGACCACCTGCGTCTGCAAATACTCATTCAGACCGTGTTTACCATCCGCCCCGCCGATACCGGATTTACGCCAGCCCGCATGGAAGCCCTGCATCGCTTCAAAGTTTTCACGGTTAATGTAGGTCTCGCCGAACTTAAGCCCCTTAATGGCTTTCATGGCGACGTTCAGGTCCTGCGTATAAACAGACGAGGTTAAACCATAGTCGCTGTCGTTGGCCATGTTCAGCGCCTCTTCCAGGGTGTCGAAAGCCACCACCGGCAGCACCGGGCCAAAGGTCTCTTCGTGCATGATGGCCATATCCTGACGCACGTCCAGCAGCAGCGTTGGGGGATAAAAATACCCTTTGCCTTCTGCCGCTTTACCGCCAAGGACCACTTTAGCCCCCTCCTGCACCGCGCGCGCCACCTTCTGCTCCACGCGCTCCAGCGCGGCGGCGTTGATCAGCGGCCCCATGGCAATGTCCGTTCGCTCAGCCGGATTGCCAAACTGGACGGCTTTCATTGCCTCGCCCAGACGATTCACAAAGCGGTCGTAGATCCCCTTCTGGACATAGACACGTTCCGCGCAGTTACACACCTGTCCGGTATTGATGACGCGTGAATCCACAATGGCCTTCACGGCCAGCTCGAGGTCGGCATCGTCCATCACGATGGCCGGGGCTTTACCGCCCAGCTCCAGCCCCACTTTGGTGATGTTTTTCGCCGCCGCAGCCATGATCTTTTCACCCGCCCCGACGCTGCCGGTCATGCTGACCATCGCCACTTTCGGGTTCCCGGCCAGCTCCTGTCCGACGGTTTCACCCCGTCCCAGCACCAGGTTAAAGACGCCTTTCGGCAGGCCAATCTCATCGACGATTTTGGCAAACGCAATAGCGTTGTTTGGGGTAAATTCGCTCGGTTTGATAACGATGGTGTTGCCGGTGATCAGCGCGGGTGCGAGCTTACGGGCAATCAGGAAGAAGGGAAAGTTCCACGGCAGAATGCCGGTGGTGACGCCAAGGGCGCGCTTAAACACCAGAATATTTTCACCCGGACGGTCGCTCTGAATGATTTCCCCTTCATAGCGGCGCGCCCACTCGGCCATATAGTCGATATAGTCAGCGGTAAAGTTCACTTCCACTTCCGCCAGCTGCTGGATCTTGCCGCCTTCGGCCACAATCAGCGCGCTGATTTCACTGACGCGCTCGCGGATCCCGGCGGAAATTTTGCGTAGCCAGCTGGCGCGTTCAATGGCAGGCAGCGCCTCCCAGCCAGCCTGCGCGCGCTCTGCCGCGTCAATGGCCTTGCGGGCGTCCTCGGCGCTGCCGTCGGGAATACGGGAAATGACCTCTTCCGTGGCCGGATTGATCACGTCAATCCATGCATCACCCTGCCAGGCAACAAACTGTCCATCAATATACATAGGATGTTGTACGGGTACTGTCATAACCTGCTCCTGTAATCACACTGTTTTTAACAAGTAAACTTAATGTTAAAAACTATAATTACCGGGGCAATTGCCTACTCTATGGGTCTGTTTTTGTGAGATATCTCATAAAAGAAACGGGTCAGCCCGTTTCCAAAATCACAAATCGGCAACATAGGATGCCCGTTTGCGTAAAAGATGGCGCAAACGGGCAGAGTATTACAGCAGGGAACGGCTCACCAGCGCGTCGGTGAGAATGACGTCGTTTCGCAAGATCTGCCACGCGGCGTCCACTTCTGCAGGGATATCGACATGGGCAATGAAATCACGTCCCGCCGGACCGTAGCCGTTGATGTCGTCCCTGAGTCGCGGAAATTCACCCAGCACCAGCGACAAGTAGCGCTCTACCGGCCATAACCCCTCGACCGGGCCGCTGAACACCAGACCGTCCTCGCTGTTTTGCAGCACGGGCGTCAGGCCGGGATGACTCACCCATGCGGGCGATGCGGCCTCGTCACGGCATACGCGGGCGAACGTAGCCATTGTGCGACGCTGCATCGTCGGGTCCTGCACCACCAGCACCCGGGCGGCGTTCAGTCCGGCTTGTTTCATCAACGCCCGGCTGAAGCGGGCGTTTTCGCCACAGTTGGTCGACTGATCCTCAACGTGAAGATGCTCGGCCGGAATGTTCCAGAATTCACGGGCGATGTCGGCCAGAATAGCCGCCTCAGCACGCCCGGTGGTGGGTATCCTGTTATAGCGGGGGTGTTTCGCAATCGCGGCGTAGAGGAAGGTCGTCGAGTGACCGATCCCGCCGCTGATGATCAGAGGAACACCCTGTTCAGCCGCGATTTTACAGGCAGCATCAATCGCGGGGATCACCGCGTTACCCGCCAGAATCACCAGATCAACGGGCTGGTTGTCCTGATAGTCGTCCTGAGCAAGCCACGCCCCAACGGTATTCACGGCGTCGAGGGTTATGCCAGGCAGACAGGGGAAAAGTGCCATTGTCATCGTTACCTCCTTACAACATACAGAGCCTTCGATTATCCCCCTTTCTGCGCGTCATGCTATGGCATGAATGCTGAAAAAAGAGGGCCGGAACGTTCTCAAAAAGCACTCACATTTGATTAACATGAGAAAATCGTATTCACTTGAATTATGATTTGCGTCAGCCTTAGAATCATTAGCCCGCTCACAATTCAACTTTTAGAAAGATAAACCACGCTATGCGCCTGCCCCAACGCGACCCTTATGCTCCTCGCGAGTGGCAGCCACACGAGAAACCCGCCCTGCTGGGTTCCCCTTCCACCCCGGAACATCCGACGTCGAAACGGATCGCCTATGGCGTGGTCGGCCTGCTGGTGTGTCTGACCGGGGCGCTGGGTAACGCGGTCGTCACCGCCAATCTGCAAAATCTGCAAGGCACCTTTGGCGCCTGGTCGACTGAAATCGCCTGGTTGCCTGCCGTCTATGTCATGACCAACGTCTCCATCAACCTGCTGCTGGTAAAGTTTCGCCAGCAGTACGGTTTGCGCGCCTTTACGGAAGGCTTCCTGGTGCTGTATGTGCTGGTCACCTTTTTCCACCTGTTTGTGAACGATCTCAGCTCGGCGCTGATGGTACGGGCGGCACACGGGATGGTCGCCGCCGCGCTGAGTTCGCTCGGCATTTATTACCAGATACAGGCCTGGCCCGCGAAGCACCGGCTGAAGGCGCTGACCATCGGCATAACCGGGTCGTCGCTGGCGATCCCGCTGGCGCGGCTGTTCTCCACCGAGCTGTTACAGCTTGACGAGTGGCGCGGGCTGTACTTCTTCGAGCTGGGTCTGGCCCTGATCTCCCTGGCCTGCGTGATGGTGCTCAAGCTGCCGCCGGGCGATCGGCGTAAAGTCTTCGAGAAGAAAGATTTCATCACCTTCTTTTTGCTTGCGCCCGGCATGGCGCTGCTGTGCGCGGTTCTGTCGTTAGGGCGTCTGGACTGGTGGTTTGAAGCGCCGTGGATCGGCTGGGCGCTGGCTCTCTCGCTGGTGCTGATTGTCTCCGCGATCGTGTTTGAACATAACCGCAGCAACCCGCTACTCAATACCCGTTGGCTCTCCAGCGGCAGCATCGTACGCCTGGGGCTGATTATGCTGCTGATCCGCATCGTACTGGCGGAGCAGAACACGGGCGTCATCGGCTGGCTGCAATATGTGGGCCTACAGAATGAACAGATGACCCATCTGGCGTGGGCTATTTTCGCCGGGATCGTCTGCGGTATCGTCACCAGCTGTCTGACGATTAAGCCCACTAAACTGGCCTGGCCGATTATCACCTCGCTGGCGCTGATGATCGTTGCCTCGCTGCTGGACAGCCAGTCCAACAACCTGACCCGGCCGGATCAGCTTATATTCAGCCAGTTCCTGCTGGGCTTCGGCAGCGCGTTCTTCCTTGCGCCTGCGATGCTGGCCGCCATTGGCGGGGTGATCGCCGATCCGCGCAATCTGGTCAGCTTTTCCGTGATGTTTGGCATGAGTCAGAACCTTGGGGGCCTGCTGGGGTCCGCCATCCTCGGCACCTTCCAGACCTGGCGCGAGAAGTACCATTCCAGCCTGCTGGCTGACCAGCTCACCACCCTTAACCCGCTGGTGAACGAACGCATACAGCTTTACACCCAGATGTACAAAAGCCTGATTGGCGACAGTTCCCTGCTGGGAACTCAGGCCATTACCCAGCTCCAGACGGTGACGGCGCTTGAGGCAAACATTCTGGCTTACAACGATACTTATCTCCTGACGGCGAGCATTGCCACTGCCACGCTGGTCTGGATTTTATGGCGCTTGCTACGCCTGCGCATCACCGCCCGTATGGCCCTTAAGAACGCCACTGGCAACAAGTAATGACTATTTATCAGGAGAAGTTATGAGTCAGCAGGATGCCGCCAAAGAGCAGGCCAACACCCGCAAAAATGTGCGCGTCGTTTCCATTTTCACCGCCGCGGCTATCGGCATTGTCGGGGTACTGGTGATCCTTTATGCCTGGCAGCTGCCCCCGTTTACGCGTCATGCCCAGTTTACCGATAACGCCTACGTGCGCGGCCAGACCACGTTCATCAGTCCGCAGGTAAACGGCTACATTACCGAGGTCCATGTTCAGGATTTCGCGCAGGTTAAAAAAGGCGAGCTGCTGTTGCAGATAGATGACCGCATCTATCGCCAGCGCGTCCATCAGGCAGAGGCGCAGCTGGCAATGAAAATTGCAGCCCTGAATAACAACCTGCAACAGCGCAAAAGCGCGGAAGCGGTGATTGCCAAAAACGAGGCGGCGCTGAAAAACGCCCGTGCCCAAAGTCTGAAAACCCAGGCGGATTTGAAACGCGTGAAAGAGCTGACCGCGGACGGCTCCCTCTCCATTCGCGAGCGCGATTCGGCGCTGGCCAGTGCCGCCCAGGGGAGCGCTGATATCGACCAGGCGAAAGCAACGCTTGAGATGTCGCGTCAGGATTTACAAACGGTCATCGTCAATCGCGGTTCGCTGGAAGCGGACGTTGAGAATGCGAAAGCCGCGCTGGAGCTGGCGCAGATCGATCTGCAAAACACCCGCATTGTCGCGCCGCGTGACGGTCAGCTCGGGCAGATTGCGGTGCGTCTGGGGGCGTACGTCACCGCCGGGACGCACCTTACCACGCTGGTCCCGCCGCAGCACTGGGTGATCGCCAACATCAAAGAGACGCAGCTGGCGAATTTACGCGTCGGACAGCCGGTGAAATTCACCGTCGATGCCTTAAACGATAAAGCCTATCAGGGGCGCGTGGAGAGCATATCCCCGGCCACAGGGGTCGAGTTCAGCGCTATCACCCCGGATAACGCCACGGGCAACTTTGTTAAAATCGCCCAGCGCATCCCGGTACGCATTGAGGTACTCGGTGAGCCGGAGGCGTACCGGTTGCTGCGTCCTGGCATGTCGGTGCAGGTGACCATCGACACGCGGGAGGCGAAACAATGACGCTTCGCCCGATAGCTGGCCTGCTGATAATGGCTTTCCTGGCGGGATGCCAGTCGGTAGACGTTGAGCCCGCCAAATCGTCCCTGCACATACCGGCCCAGTGGCGCGCGACGTCGGGGCCAGCCAGCCCGACAGAGCAGCTCTGGTGGCGAAATTTTCACGACAGCAATCTGAATCGCTATGTGGATCAGGCGCTGAAGAATAACAGCGACGTGCTGATTGCCCGCGAGCGGATTAACGAGTACCAGGCCCGGGTGTACGCCGCCGACGGCAGCCTGTTCCCGTCGCTTGACGCGGGCGTGACCGGGACGCGCGCGCGTTCGCAGTCCGCCGTCACGGGGCTTCCGGTATACAGTACGTTGTACAAAGGCAGCCTGACCGCCAGCTACGACGTGGATATCTGGGGCGTCAACCGCAGCACCTCCCGTGCCGCTGAAGCGTCGCTGGAGGCACAAAAGGCGGCGGCCGCGGCGGCTGATCTTACCGTCGCATCCTCGGTGGCCTCCGGGTACGTCACCCTGCTGTCGCTGGACGAACAGCTCCGCGTTACCCGGTCCACGTTGAAGTCGCGTGAAGAGGCGTTCAACCTCGCCAAACGACAGTTTGAGACGGGATACAGCTCTCGCCTTGAGCTGATGCAATCGGATTCTGAGCTGCGCGCCACCCGCGCCCAGGTTCCACTGCTTCAGCACCAGATTGCGCAGCAGGAAAATGCGCTTAGCCTGCTGCTGGGCAGCAACCCGGGTGACGTTGCGCGCGGTGAAAGCTTTGATGCCCTGACGCCGCTGAAACTGCCCTCCCAGCTGCCGTCGACGCTACTGAACCGGCGCCCGGATATCGTCCAGGCTGAACGTCAGCTGATTGCGGCGGACGCGACGCTGGCGGCATCGCGCGCCAGCCTGCTGCCGTCGATCAACCTCACGGCCACGGGATCGGTGCAGGATCGCACGCTGTCGGGATTGCTGGATAACCCCCTCCAGCTCTGGAGCGTGGGCGGCAGTATTCTTGCGCCGCTGCTGAACCGTCAGGCGCTGAATGCTCAGGTAGATATCTCCCAGTCCCAGCGGAATCAGGCGCTGTATAGCTACGAAAAAACCGTGCGTAACGCGTTTGCTGAGGTGAATGACAGCCTTGATGCCATCACCCGCTATCAGGAACAGCTTACCGAGCTGCTGGCACAGCAGACGGTCGCGCAGGAGACGCTGCGGATTGCGCAAAACCGCTACCGCAATGGGTACTCTTCTTACCTGGATGTGCTCGATGCGCAGCGCACGCTGTTCTCGGTGCAGACCAGCGTGGTACAGGTGAAAAACAACCTGCTGCTGGCGCAGATTGATTTGTATAAAGCGCTGGGCGGAGGATGGAATTCCCCCCCCCACACAATTATTTAATAAAATCATTAATGAATTTATTTTATTAAAAATCAATAACTCCAAAGTCTCTTTGCCTGAAGATGTTTCAATGCATGGCTAAAATTTGAATCTGGAACCTTTCGATTTATGCTTATATTCGTTGCAACCAATGGGAAATCTCTAAATATTTCCGTACCCTTGTCTATGGTTACTACAAAATTATCAAAACTAATGAAACGTTCATGCGCATGGTCTCTGAATACAGTATCTGGACAAGAACAAATTTTTATTGTTGCTAGGATCTTTTTTACGTTAGGCTTTTCGACAAAACGCCTCATATAATTTACAAGTTCAGTATGCATAACTGAATCGATAACATCTCCAACAGTAAATATCGTAATGCTATATTTTTTATTTTCATCATTTAGTAACGAAACTATCTTTTCAAGAGTGGTTTTCCTTTTGTTAATATCCTCGCAAATATTTACCCCGAAGTAACGATCTATTATAGTAATAACTTTCGAGTGCTTGGCAAGCTTGCTAAATTGGCGTTTCCAAATTAAATCTATATCATCACCTGGGAAGATCCCCTGCTGGGATAAAGTAAAACTATTAGTTACTGAAGGCGATTCTAAAAAACTATCGATCTTGCATAAATCAAACCCATTGGAAATATTGGGGCAGTCATCATTAATACCTAGATTATTAAAGCATTGAGGAACTAAAACCAAATCAACACCAAATTGTTCATACTGTGTTTTCAAGCCTATCAAAGATGGATAATCATTTATCCTTTGGTATCCAGTTATCATGTTGTTAGTAAGGTTCGTACTTAAAGCTGCTAGCCAGCGCTCCCTATATTTTACTGGGACAAATTCTATCCATTCTTTATAATTTTCTAAATATGCTGATGGATATACTAAGCATCCTCTTTCGAACCAAAATTTCAATAATACTGTATTTACTAAATTTGAGCCATTTGATGTAAGATCATCACAACCTAAAAAATCCTCATCGAAATGAAAGTCAACAATCATTTCAACCTCCAAACAAATCATTTAGACGCTCTTCAAAAAAACCCTCAGGCCAGAGCTCAGTAAAGTCCCCCTCATCATCCAATGGTAAATCAATAATTTTAGAACCTTCAGTATCAGATATAACATAATACACTTTCACTAGACTTTTATTTATTCTTTCTTGCCTTATTCTTTTTTGAATCCGAAGCATCAAAGCCTCACTATGAGTTTCAATGATCCACTGGTTGTTATTTTTCTTCGCATTTACAGAATCAATAAAAAGATCGGCAAGATGTGCCTGAAGTTTTGGATGCAAATGTATTTCTGGTTGTTCAACACATATTGTTGTATTTTTTGAAACTACTGCCTCAGTAATAATAGGCATCACTTGACCAATTCCAAAACCAACATCCACAGGTGTAACTATTGTGTTTGTTCTGGTATCTTGCAACGTAAGCGATACAACGTGTCCTGTAGTATAATCACCCAAATTTGAAACATTTATTATATAAGGTATTTCAAAATTACATAACCAATCATTTAGTTTTTCCACTGTCTCAGGGCCAGATTCATAAATCTCACCGCCAAGATTTGTTTCACCTTTAGTTTCTGAGATAGAATCCTTTGCTGTAGAATAAAAACGTTTAGGATGCGTTCTCAGTGGGCCCAGATATTTTACTTTTGAAAACTCATATTTTATTTCTTCACTAATAGACTGCAATGTTTCATTTGGAATATTTGTCATGAACTCGCTTGCAAGCAATAAAGGAAGTGACAGATCTTTTCTTACCTTATATACACCACTTGATAGCGATTCATAGATCCATTTGTTTATATCATCTGTTGCTTCAGCATAAATCCTACTGTTCTTACGTTCAAAATACCCATAGAATGAGTTTATTGTCTTATCGTCAGCATAATAACTCCAGTCAGATGATTTTGTATAACCACTAGCACCCTTAGCTAAGTTTATATATAATTTTGATTGTTTTGAATTTGGAGTCGCAACTGTATATCTGCACTCACTCAAGACATTATCTACTTTTTCAGAAACATTAATACTTTGGAAAACTAGATCCATAGTTCTAATGTCAGAACTTGCAAATATGGGCTTTTCGGAAAATTCATCCTTATATTGTTCAGCAGTTAAACCAATGGAAAATGAAAATGAAAGTCTCATTTTCTTTGATGAGTCATGGCCATTAACTACAGCTAAAAAACCGCCTAAATCAACATTTTTACCGCAAGAAACAAAATTAGCAGTTCCTGAGGCATTAGCTAATGATTGTTTTAAACCAAGAATAGCTTGTATTATGGAGCTTTTCCCAGAAGAATTTTGCCCAAAAATCAGTGTTATAGGTGCGAATTCTATCTCTTGCATGGAACAAAAGGATTTAAAATTCTCCAGTTTTAATTTTGAAAGCATAACTTCTCTCCTAATACATATAAAAAAATCATTATTGAATCTGCTCCATCGCCTGCAAGATACGCTTATCCGAAATGGGATACGGCGTTCCCAGCTGCTGAGCGAAGAAGCTGACGCGCAGCTCCTCGATCATCCAGCGGATCTCCCGCACGTCGTCGTCATCGCGACGCGCCGGCGGCAGTTTGTTGAGCCACTGCTGCCACGCCTGCTGCACGTTTTCGACTTTCAGCATCTGCGCACGATCGCGATGCGGATCGACCGCCATTTTCTCCAGACGCTTCTCAATCGCCTGCAAATAACGCAGCGTATCGCCCAGACGCTTAAAGCCGTTGCCGGTGACAAAGCCGCGATACACCAGCCCCGCCATCTGCGCCTTGACGTCCGACAGCCCCAGGGCCATGGTCATATCCACCCGCCCCTTCAGGCGCTTGTTGATATTGAACACGGCGGTAAGGATCTGCTCAACCTGTCTGGCAATCTCCACCACGGTGTCGTTCAGCTCCGCGCGCACCTTTTCATGAAGCTGAGCAAAGCCCTCTTCCGTCCAGACCGGACCGCCCGCCTCGTGGATCAGCTTATCCACACCGCAGGAGATGCAGTCGTCGATCAGATCCAGCACCTTACCGTACGGGTTAAAGTAGAGCCCCAGCTTGGCTTTGTTCGGCAGCTTCTCGTGCAGATACTTAATCGGCGACGGGATGTTAAGCAGAAGCAGTCGACGCAGCCCGCGCCACATCATCTGCTGTTGCTCCTGCTGATTGTCAAAGAGCTTAATCGCCACGCTGTCGCGCTCATCCACCAGCGCGGGCCAGGCTTTCACCTTATAGTTCCCGCGCTTCTGCTCGTAGCTTTCCGGAAGCTGACCAAAGCTCCAGATGTGCAGCCCGCTCTGCTCAATGCCGTCATCGGCCACCGCAGAGAGCGTCTCCTGGACTTTACCTTTCAGCGCCTCTTTCAGCTCCGTCAGAGAACGGCCTTCGAGCAGCTTTTTGTTTTTATCGTCCACCACGCGGAATGTGATTTTCAGGTGATCGGGCACCTGATCCCAGTTCCAGTCGTCGCGGTCGATGGTGGTCCCGGTCATGCGGCGGAACTCACGCTCCAGCGCGTCCAGCAGCGGCAGCTCCAGCGGCGTGACGCGGCCTAAAAACGCTTCGGCGTAGTTCGGCGCCGGCACAAAGTTACGCCGCACCGGTTTAGGCAGGGATTTGATTAATGCTATGACCAGCTCACGGCGCAGGCCGGGAATTTGCCACTCAAACCCGCTCTCTTCCACCTGGTTTAACAGCGGCAGCGGAATGTGTACCGTCACACCATCGGCATCCGCGCCCGGCTCAAACTGATAGGTCAGACGCAGCTTGAGGTTGCCCTGATGCCAGAAGTTCGGGTAATCGAGCTTGCTGACCGACTCCGCGCCCTCTTTGATCAGCATGCTCTTTTCAAAGTTGAGCAGGTCCGGGGTCTCTTTGCTGGCTTTCTTCCACCAGCTGTCGAAATGGCGCGCCGAGATCACATCGTGACTGATGCGCTGATCGTAAAACTCAAACAGCGTCTCGTCGTCCACCAGAATGTCGCGACGGCGAGACTTGTGCTCAAGCTCTTCCACCTCGGCGCGCAGCTTCAGGTTTTCGCGGAAGAAGGCATGACGCGTCTGCCAGTCGCCTTCCACCAGCGCGTGGCGGATAAACAGCTCGCGACTCAACGCCGGATCGATCTGGCTGTAGTTAACCTTCCGCGCACCGACCACCGGCAGGCCATAGACGGTGACTTTTTCCGTCGCCATCACCGCGCCCTGCCCGCGCTCCCAGTGCGGCTCGCTGTATGAGCGTTTCAGCAGGTGCTGCGCCACCGGCTCAACCCACTCCGGATCGATACGCGCGGCAATACGCCCCCACAGACGGCTGGTTTCCACCAGCTCGGCGACCATGGTCCACTTCGGCGGCTTCTTAAACAAACCGGAGCCCGGGAAGATGGAGAAACGCGCGTTGCGTGCGCCGGTATATTCCTGCTTATCCGCATCCTTCATCCCGATATGAGACAGCAGGCCGGTCAACAGGGCGATATGAATTTCGCGGTACTCCGCCGGTTCACTGTTTACCGGGATGCCCAGCTCTTTCACCACCTGGCGCAGCTGGGTGTAGATATCCTGCCACTCGCGTACGCGCAGGTAGTTGAGGAAATCCACCCGGCACTGACGGCGGAACTGGTTCGACGAGAGCGCTTTTTGCTGCTCGCCAAGGTAGTTCCACAGGTTCACAAAGGCGAGGAAATCGGACTCTTTATCGTGGAAGCGACGGTGTTTTTCATCCGACGCCTGCTGCTTGTCCATTGGACGCTCGCGCGGATCCTGAATGGAGAGCGCCGAGGTAATGATCATCGCCTCGCGCACGCAGCCGTGTTTTTGCGCCTCCAGCACCATGCGCGCCAGACGCGGGTCGACCGGCAACTGGCTAAGCTGGCGACCCAATGGCGTTAGCTTGTAGGCCGTCGCCTGTTCGTCGGTGGTGATGGCCCCCAGCTCTTCCAGCAGCCGCACCCCGTCCTGAATATTGCGCTTATCCGGCGCTTCCACAAACGGGAAGGCGGCGATATCGCCCAGCCCCAGCGCGGTCATTTGCAGGATAACGGATGCCAGGTTGGTCCGCAGGATCTCCGGATCGGTAAACTCCGGGCGCGACAGGAAATCGTCTTCCGAATAGAGACGAATACAGATCCCTTCCGACACGCGGCCGCAGCGACCCTTACGCTGATTAGCCGACGCCTGCGAAATCGGCTCAATCGGCAGGCGCTGAACTTTGGTTCGGTAGCTGTAGCGGCTGATGCGCGCCGTACCCGGGTCGATCACGTATTTAATACCCGGTACGGTCAGCGAGGTTTCGGCCACGTTAGTCGCCAGCACGATGCGGCGTCCGCTATGGGGCTGGAACACGCGGTTCTGCTCGCTGTTCGACAGGCGCGCGTACAGCGGCAGGATCTCAGTATGGCGCAGATCGCGTTTGCTGAGCGCATCGGCGGTATCACGGATCTCGCGCTCGCCGCTCATGAAGATCAGAATGTCGCCAGAACTCTCGTTGCCCAGCTCGTCGACGGCATCAAAGATGGCCTGAAGCTGGTCGCGCTCGGTATCGTCCGCCTCTTCCACAATCGGGCGATAGCGCACTTCAACCGGGTAGGTGCGGCCTGAGACTTCAATGATCGGCGCATTGTTGAAATGTTTTGAGAAGCGCTCGGGGTCGATGGTCGCGGAGGTGATGATGATTTTCAGATCCGGACGCCGGGGCAGCAGCTCTTTCAGGTAGCCGAGCAGGAAATCGATGTTCATGCTGCGCTCGTGCGCTTCATCAATGATGATGGTGTCGTACTGCATCAGCAGACGATCCTGCTGGATTTCCGCCAGCAGGATACCGTCGGTCATCAGCTTAACCATGGTGTTATCGCTGACGTGATCGCTGAATCGCACCTTGTAGCCGATGCAGCCGCCCGGCTCCGTTTGCAGCTCTTCCGCAATACGGTTCGCCACGGTGCGCGCCGCCAGACGACGCGGCTGGGTGTGACCGATCAGCCCTTTCACCCCGCGGCCCAGCTCCATGCAGATTTTCGGCAGCTGGGTGGTTTTACCTGAACCGGTTTCCCCCGCGACGATCACCACCTGATGGTCGCGTACGGCCTCAAGAATGTCCTGTTTCTTCTGGCTGACGGGCAGATTTTCCGGATAGGTAATCTCCGGACGTGCGGCTTCACGCAGCACAACTTTCCCTGCCGCCTGTTCAATCTCGTTGGCCATCTCCTGGTAAATGGCCTGTTGTGCATCAGGATTTTTAACCTTCTTCACGCCGTGCAGACGGCGCGCAAACCGCTGTTTATCGCGCAGCATCAGCGAATCAAGCTTTTGCATCAGCATCGGGAAGGTCAATTTTTGGTGTTCTGTCATAGCGTTAACGGGCAGTGCACTGCCGGATAAAATCTCTTTTTAATGATTGCTATAGAGTACCACATCAGCGCTTTTCGCGCCTTATTCAAAAAATTCGAACATAGGCTTCGATATATTGCGCTATCCCTGTGGCAGGATTGTGAATAAAGTGTCAACAAGCAACGGGGCAACCCCCTCAATCAAATACAAAACAGGAATTTCCCATGAGCAAAGTATTAGTGTTGAAATCCAGTATTCTGGCAGGGTATTCACAGTCTGGTCAGCTGTCTGACTATTTCGTTGAACAGTGGCGTGAACAGCACAGCGCGGATGAAATCACCGTGCGTGACCTGGCGGCAAACCCAATTCCTGTTCTGGACGGCGAGCTGGTTGGCGCGCTGCGTCCGAGCGATGCGCCTCTTACCCCACGTCAGCAGGAAGCCCTGGCGCTCTCCGACGAGCTGATTGCTGAGTTGCAGGCGCACGACGTTATCGTGATCAACGCCCCAATGTACAACTTCAACATTCCTACCCAGCTGAAGAACTACTTCGACCTGGTGGCGCGCGCTGGTGTAACCTTCCGTTACACCGAGAACGGCCCGGAAGGTCTGGTGAAAGGTAAACGCGCTATCGTCCTGACCAGCCGCGGCGGTATTCACAAAGATACCCCTACCGACCTGGTCGCACCGTACATGACGCTGTTCCTGGGCTTCATCGGCATTACCGACGTGAACTTTGTGTTCGCTGAAGGTATCGCTTACGGCCCGGAAGTGGCCACCAAAGCGCAGACCGACGCGAAAGCCGCTATCGACAGCCTGGTCGCTGCCTAAGTTTTCCCCCTCTCACCGCCCGGTGGGAGGGTTTTTCTTTTCCCCCGTATTTCGTTATCATCCGCACCCACTCTCCAGCCCGGCGGCCTGATGTCTGTCATTATCGATACGTTTATTGCACCACCCTGTCACGACGACATTGAGATCCTCTGGCAGGACGAGCATCTGCTGCTGATCAATAAACCTTCCGGTCTGCTCAGCCTGTCGGGGAAAAATCCGCAAAACCGCGATTCCGTCCACCACCGTCTGGTTCAAACCTTTCCCGGCTGCACGCTGGTGCATCGTCTTGATTTTGGCACTTCGGGTCTGATGGTCATTGCGCGTAACAAAGCGATCAACGCCGCGCTTTGCCACCAGTTCAGCCAGCGCGCCGTGAACAAGGTTTACACCGCCCTGCTGTGCGGACATGTGGAACAGGACGAAGGGACCGTGGATGCGCCGATTGCCAAAGATCCGGCGCTGTTTCCGCTGATGACGATCTGTGCCCGCACCGGTAAGCCCGCTCGCTCCCGCTATCGGGTGGTGGAACGTATTTACCAGGATACGACAATGCCGCTGACGCGGGTTGAGCTTACCCCGGAGACCGGGCGCACCCACCAGCTGCGCATTCACTGCCAGCAGTTAGGCCACCCTATTCTGGGGTGCGATCTGTATGGTGGTCTGGAATGGCCGGGGGCGGAAGAAACGCCCCGGCTGATGCTGCATGCCAGCGCTCTGAATTTTATTCATCCGCTGAGCGGCGAGACGATAAACGCCCGTCACGCCGCGCCGTTCTGAGCGGGGATTACCACATTAAATCGTCAGGGATTTTGAAGTCTGCGTACGGATCGTCTTCGTCCTGCTCTTCCTGACTCAGGGCGCTGTTTAGCACAATGCTGTCCGCATCGCGCTGGGCAATTTTATCCGCCACTACCGCCGGGATAATCGCGTAATCACAGTCACCATTCGCGTTAATCACCAGTCGGGCAATCGCCAGACGGCCGTTGATCAGCTGGGTTTGCGTCTGCTTATCGACCTCGATTTTTTTGATCAGGTTGCCGTCGGTAAAGTTAAAGGTAATGTTGCCCTTCGCCACGGTGATGCGGTTCATCTCAATCAGCTGCTTCACTTGCGCCCTGAACTCTTTTGCCAGCACCGCCTGTTTTTGCTGTTCGCTCAGCTGCTTATCACGCTCCAGCTGGGCTTTCTTGTTCTCTTCAACAGCCTCTCTCGCCTCGCGAGCCTGGACGCGGGATTTTTTCGCCGTGCGCTGGACCTTCGCCATCTTTTTACTGCTGACTAAGCCCGCTTTCAGCATCTGCTCTTGCAGGGTGAGTTTTGTCATGTTCGTTTAAACCGGTTGGAAATGTCGGGGGATTATACCTGAATCGCGCAGTTCATGAAGAACCCTCATGACGCAGTGAAATTAAGTCACTTCCCCTGTGCCAGGGGCTCAGGCATAAATTATGCATTGATAACGTTCCGGCAACATGAACTTAGGATGCATAACCAAATGAGTCAGGCTTTCACATTTACCCTTAAGCGCAGTTGCTTTGATGAAAATTATAACCCGTCAGAAAACACGCGTACCACCACCAACTTCGCCAACCTGGCGCGTGGCGAGAAGCGTCAGGAGAACCTGCGCAATACGCTGGTGATGATCAACAACCGCTTTAACGCGCTGGCGAGCTGGGATAACCCGAAAGCTGACCGCTATGCCGTCGAGCTGGAGATTATTTCAGTCGATATGAATATCGGCGGCGATTTTACTTTCCCGGCCATCGAAATTCTGCAAACGACGATCGTGGATAAAAAAACCCACGAGCGCATCGAAGGCATCGTCGGAAATAACTTCTCATCGTATGTTCGTGACTATGATTTCAGCGTCCTGCTGCTGGAGCATAATAAAGACCGGGCCCGTTTTACCCTCCCCGAGAATTTTGGCGAGCTGCACGGCAATATCTTTAAAAGCTTCGTTCATTCTGCGGAATATCAGGCGAACTTCAAAAAAGCGCCGGTGATCTGCCTGAGCGTCTCCAGCAAAGACACCTATCGTCGTACCGGTAACCACCACCCGGTGCTGGGCTATGAGTACCAGCCGGACGGCGAGTCACTAACGGAACAGTACTTCGCGAAGATGGGCCTGAAGGTTCGCTATTTCATGCCGGAAAACAGCGTCGCGCCTTTTGCCTTCTTCTTCACCGGCGATTTACTGCGTGATTACACCAATCTGGAACTGATCGGCACCATCAGCACCATGGAGACGTTCCAGAAGATCTATCGACCTGAAATTTACAATGCCAATTCCGCTGCGGGACAGTGCTATCAGCCCGACCTGAATCAGCAGGATCACTCATTAACCAAAATCGTCTATGACCGTGAAGAGCGCAGCCGGCTGGCCATTGAACAGGGTAAATATACCGAAGAGCGGTTTATCAAACCCTATAAAACCCTTCTTGAGCAGTGGTCTCAACACTTCACGCTTTAATTTAATACGGATAAAAGGTTCTTTTATGAAAACATTGCTCCCGACATCGACGGCTGGCAGCCTGCCGAAACCCACCTGGCTTGCGCAGCCGGAAACGCTCTGGTCGCCGTGGAAACTCCAGGACGAAGAATTACTGGCAGGGAAACAGGATGCGCTGCGTTTGTCTCTGGATGAACAGATTCGCGCCGGGATTGATATCGTCAGCGACGGGGAACAAACCCGCCAGCATTTTGTCACCACCTTTATTGAACATCTCAGCGGCGTGGATTTTGAGAACCGTCAGACGGTGCGCATCCGTAACCGCTACGATGCGAGCGTGCCGACCGTGGTAGACGCGGTGGCGCGCCAGAAGCCGGTGTTTGTTGACGACGCGAAATACCTGCGCCAACTGACAGATAAGCCGATCAAATGGGCGCTGCCCGGCCCGATGACCATGATCGACACGCTATACGATGCCCACTATAAAAGCCGTGAAAAGCTGGCCTGGGAGTTCGCTAAAATTCTCAATCAGGAGGCCCGCGAGCTGGAAGCGGCTGGCGTGGACATTATTCAGTTCGACGAACCTGCCTTTAACGTCTTTTTCGACGAGGTGAATGACTGGGGTATCGCCGCGCTGGAGCGCGCCATTGAAGGGCTGAAATGCGAAACCGCGGTTCATATCTGTTACGGGTACGGCATCAAAGCCAATACGGACTGGAAAAAGACGCTCGGCTCCGAGTGGCGCCAGTATGAAGAGGCATTTCCAAAGTTGCAGACCTCGAAGATCGATATCATCTCGCTGGAGTGCCACAACTCGCGCGTGCCGATGGATCTGCTGGAGCTTATCCGCGGTAAAAAAGTGATGGTCGGGGCAATTGACGTGGCAACCCAGACCATCGAAACGCCGGAAGAGGTCGCCGATACGCTGCGCAAGGCGTTGCAGTTTGTTGATGCAGACAAGCTCTATCCGTCCATCAACTGCGGTATGGCTCCCCTTTCCCGCCAGGTCGCCAACGGTAAGCTGAAGGCGTTGAGCGCCGGGGCTGACATTATCCGTCGCGAGCTTGCCCGCTAACCTTCAGGTTTGCCAGTACAGTGGCGTACCGAATCGCTCAATATAGTAATCAATCACCGCCCTGACGTTCAGGGGCGGATGACGCGCGTTCGGGTAAATCGCCGCAATCGTCAGTGGCTCCGTATTAATTGAACACTCCATTGCCGGCAGCAGCGCCACCAGCTCACCGCTTTTGAGCCGTTCGCTCACCATCCAGTCCGGGAAAAGCACAACGCCCAGGCCGCCCAGCGCCGCAATCAGGAGCGTTTCCGCGTTATTGGAAGTCATCAGCGGTACGATGGGATAGTGAACCCACGCCTCGCCCGGTTGCCGGATCAGCCAGCGGTTAGGCCCGGACGAACCGCGGTAAACCAGACAGTGGTGACGGCTGAGATCGTCCGGCCCCTCGGGTGCGCCATGTTTTTGCAGATAGTCCGGCGAGGCCGCCAGATGGTAGTACTGCTGCCCGAACACCCGGGCGTGAAACGAGGAGTCCGTCAGCGCGCCGATGCGGAAGATAACGTCTGCGGCGTCACGGTGCGGGTCGATAAAGTCGTCGGTGAGGGTCAGTTCAATGGAGAGACGAGGGTAACGCGCCAGAAGCCCCGGCAGGCCCGGCGCGATGTGCCTCTGTCCGAAAAAGACCGGGCCATTGATACGCAGCGTGCCCGACGGCTCGCGGGCGCGTTCATCCAGCTCGCGTCGCGCGTCCTCCATATTCCCGGCCATCGCCCGGGCATAGCGCACAAAAAGATGCCCGCTCTCTGTGGGCATAATCGCCCGCGTGTTGCGGTAGAAAAGCTGTTGCCCGAGGGCGTCCTCAAGCTGGTGGATCACGCGGGAAACCTGCGACGCAGAAATCCCTTCCCGCCTCGCCACCACGGAAAAATTCTGCGTTTCATAAACGTCGATAAAGATCAGCAGCGCGCGAATGCTGATATGTCCGGCATCCATCATTAATGCATTTCCTGCAAAGGTGTTTCCTGCATTATGGCATTTTTCTCAATGATGTTCAGACGTAATCTTCTCCGCCTGGAAAAAGGAGAAAAAGCGTTATGCACATTATTTTAATTTTACTGGTGATTGCCGGCGGCATGGGGCTGTCCGTGGAAGCCGGACTGCTGGGGCCGCTGGGCGCAGAGGTGGGCGACCTGTGGGCGGCGTTCAGCATATTCAGCGTGGGAACGGGGCTGACGTTTCTGCTGATGCTGTTTTTCAGCCCCCGCAACAGTCCCTCATTTTTTGCGCAGCCTTCATGGCACCTGTTGGGCGGCGTGCTCGGCCCGGTTTACGTCATCATTCTCACCATTGCCACGCCTGCGATCGGCATTGCCATGACGATGATCGGCATTCTGGCAGGCCAGGTTTTTAAAAGCCTGATTATCGACCACTATGGCCTGCTGGGTACGCCGCACCGCAGGATCGATACAAAACGCATTATTGCGCTGGGATTTATCATCGCCGCGCTCATTCTCGTGGCGCAGGGGTAACGTTATGACAGTGATTATGATTATTCTGGCGGTGATTGGCGGCGCAACGCTGAGCATTCAGGCTGCTATTAACGGGCAATTAGGCAGCAGCGTGGGGGTATTTAAAAGCGCGTTTCTGACGTTTTCCGTCGGCGCGCTGGTGACCGCCCTGCTGATCTTCTTTTTTGAGCCGAAACAGGCGGTCAGCCTGATGGATGTGCCCAAATGGCAGCTTCTGGGGGCCCTGTGCGGCGTGCCCTATATCGTGATTATGGTGCTCGCCGTGCAGCGCATCGGGACCGCCGTTGCCACGGTAGCGGTTATCCTGGGCCAGCTGGCCATGAGCATGCTGATTGATAACTTTGGCTGGCTGAACAATGAAGCCATTCCGTTTTCAGTGAGCCGTTTCGGGGCCGTCGTCTGCCTGAGTATTGCGCTCTTCTTCATCTACTCAAGCAGTAAACCTCAGCCCGAAGAGGATTAACCGCCCGCTTTGCGGGTAAAGAACAGCGTCACCGTGGCGACGGTGACGCCAAATTTCTTCATCTCGGTTTTATTAAACAGACGGGTGCTGTCCTGCAAATACATCCAGTCATCAAAGTGCAGCAGCCAGGTTTTGCCGTCCGCCTTCACGTTCATGCTGTAGCGCCAGTTAAGGGCATTGCCCGCCGCCTGGCCTGTCGCCACCCCCTCAATATCCCCCGCCGTGCCTTCGTAGCGATTCTGCCCAACGCGGCGGATATGCCAGACGCGCTGCTGCTTCTCGCCGTCATCGTAGACAAAATGTTCATTCAGGGTCAGCGTATCGCCGATAACATCCCCGGCGATCTCGACGTGAAAACGGCGGATCTGCTTACCGCTGCGATCCTGCACCATCCCCCACGCCTCGGTTTTCCCCTGGAAGTAAGTAAAAATATCAAGCCGTGGCTGCTGCTGACGATACTCCGTCACCTCGGTGCTGCATCCGGCCACCAGCATCGTCAGGGCAAGCGCCATTAACAGGAAACGTTTCATTGTGGTCCTCCGATTAACTGCTGACGCAGTTCAGGATACTCGGTACGGGGATCGAGCCAGATCGCCAGAAAGCGTGAGCTAAACGCTGCCGTCTGGCGTGGCCCGAGTGGCGTAAATTTTTTCTGCGACGCCGTGGGGCGATACCAGAATTGCCCCTGGCCGTTATTAACCACAAACGCGAGCTGCGCGCCGGGCGTGACGTCGGGCCAGAGCGCTTTTAGCATCCTCAGCCAGGCTTCACTCTGCGGCTCCTGCTGCAAAATGCCCTGCGCCTGCCACTGGTCGCGGGTCGCCTCAACCAGGTCGTCACCATCGATGTCGCGGGCATAGGTGATAATCAGCGCATTATCGCCGTCTAACCCTGTATAGCGGCCCTCGGGCGTCAGAAGCTGAGAGCTATAAACGGTAAACGGCCCCCAGGTGAGAGTGGCGTCGCCCACCTTGCGCCAGCTCAGCCAGTCTGCCGCCTGCACGGTACAGGTGAAGACGGACAACGCGAGCATCAGTACCCGCTTTCTCATTGTCGTCTCCCTATTAACAGGTGGAAAAACAGCATCAGCACCAGCCAGCCGGGGAACATCCAGCTGACGACGATAAAGGTCGGCTCCTGAAACGTAATGGCCCCCAGACGCTCGCCGATCAGGTAGGCCACCGGCCCGCCCAGGGTCGCCAGCACCGTCAGCAACCAGCCCGGCAAGGTGGTCGTGCGGGTCAGTTGCGTCCAGACGGTGGCAAACATTAGCCACAGCGCCACCATCCATAGCGGCATCAGAGACGCGCCCGTGAACGCAATCAGCCCCGTCAGCGCCCAGAGGGCGTCCAGCAGCGCGCCCGACGCCGCCAGCACAAGGGCGTATCCCCGGTATGATGGCGGTAACAACAGCCAGGCAAGCACCGCCAGCGCGATCCAGATGACCAGCCCCTGCTCGCGAAACAGCACCACCAGCGTCCAGTAGAGATCAAACCCGATGGCCAGCAGAAATACCTGCCCGTAGCGCTTCATACGCGTTCCGCAGTCAACTGCACCACGCTGATGGTGCGGGCATTAAACCCGGCTTCACAGTAGCCGAGGTAGTACAGCCACATCCGGCGGAAACGGTCATCAAACCCGAGCTTTTCAATCTCCTGCCAGGCGTGAACGAAGCGCTGACGCCAGTGCGCCAGCGTGCGGGCGTAGTCCGGCCCCATATCGAAGAGGTTACGCACCACAAAATCGGTATGGCGGGTCATGAGTTCATTCATGGCGGTAATGCTGGGCAAAAAGCCGCCGGGGAAGATGTAGCGCTGAATAAAATCGACGCTTTTGCTGTAGTCGCGATAGCGCTGATCCTGAATGGTGATGGCCTGAATCGCCATCCGCCCGCCCGGACGCAGACGCGCCTGGCAGGTGCGGAAAAATGTTGGCAGGTAGCGCTGACCGACGGCCTCAATCATCTCCACCGACACCAGCTTGTCGTAAACCCCGGTCAGATCGCGGTAGTCGCAGAGCAACACCTCAACGCGATCCTGCAACCCTGCCCGGGCGATGCGCGCGGTGGCCCAGTGGTACTGCTCCTGCGACAGCGTGGTGGTGGTCACCCGGCAGCCGTAATGACGGGCGGCATATTCCGCCATCGCCCCCCAGCCGGTGCCAATCTCCAGCAGATGATCGTTTGCCGTGAGCGCCAGCTGGTCGCACAGCCTCGCCATTTTCGCCTGCTGAGCCGCGGTCAGATCCTGCTCGTCCCCGTTAAACAGCGCGCTGGAGTACAGGAGGTGCTCATCCAGGAAGTGGGCGTAAAAGGCGTTGCCCAGATCGTAATGGGCGGCAATATTTTCCCGCGCCTGCGCGCGGGAGTTGCGCCGCATCCAGTGCCGCAGCCGTTCCACCGGTTTCCTGAGCAGGCGAAACCCTTTTTCCAGCTTTCCGAGGATTTGGCTATTGCGCGCAATCAGCTCCAGCAGCGGCGTCAGGTGGGGCGTTTCCCAGTCGCCATCCATCCACGCTTGTGCCGCGGCGAGGCTGCCCCCGGTTAAAATGCGCCAGTAGACGCCCGGAGCAAGTACCAGCACCTCAGCGTGAAGCGCGGCGGAGGCGTCGCCGAACTGGAACGTCTGCGCGCCTTCACGCAGCGTCAGCGAGCCACCGCGCAGGCCATTCAGCAGGCGGAAGAGCAGCCATCGCGCGACGCGGACGTTGCGCGGGATATCGGGTTCAAGCGCAAAGACGGGATTGGTCATGAGCGTTCACTCCTGCTGAGGGGATGGTTATGCAGCGGCACGCGCTTCAGCCACAGCCTGAGCGCCTGCCAGTAAATGGCGAAAACGGTTTTGAGGGTCATCAACGGGATCCGCACCAGCAGCGCACGCAGCGCCGTGCGCGTCAGCGGCGCCCGGCGCAGCGTCAGGGTGGCATCAAACACCTTCGTCTCCTGATGGTTTTCGATATGCATGCGCAGCGTGCTGTCCGGGCTGTTGAAGCGCCAGTGATAGATCATATCCATCGGATTAAAGGGCGAGACGTGAAACGCTTTCTCCGTCGGCGGGGCGTCCCGCCCCGCTACCGCGTAGTAATGTCGTTCATTCCACGGCGTGTTACGGACTTCGGCGAGAACCCAGCGCAGGGTGTCTTCCCCGTCATAGCAGTAGTAAAAATTGACCGGGTTGAAATGAAAACCGAAATAGCGCAGCTGGGTCAGAAGCATGACCCGCCCCGCCGGACGTTCGCCGGTCAGATATTCCAGACGCTCAAGGACACGCGCTTTGAGCGGCGTGCCCAGCGGGTAATCCGCATCATAAAATGCCGCGGGCGCAACGCGGTTACGACGCACGCCGACGGAGGGTAGCGCGTCCAGCTCATCCAGATCGAGCCAGGCCATAAACACGCTGTAGGTAAAGTGGTGCGCTTTCGGCGCAAGCCGACGATGGCGCAATGTACCGTGGTATAGGCAGCTGTTCATCTTAGTTGCCCTCCCCGGCCGCGATAGCGTTGACCACGTCCAGCGCACTGCGTACGCCATCTTCGTGGAAGCCGTTGTACCAGTACGCGCCGCAGAACCAGCTCCGCTGGCGACCGTTTATTTCGCCGCGCCGGGCCTGAGCGTGCCAGCTTTTCGGGTTAAAAAGCGGATGCTCATAGACAAAGCGGCGCAGCACGAAGCGTTCCTCCACCGGCGTTTCCGGGTTGAGGGTGACGCAAAACAGCGGGCTGCCCGGCGGCAGTCCCTGCAAGATATTCATGTTGTAGGTGACGCAGGCGCTGGCCCGATCCTGCTCGCTGAGGCGGTAGTTCCAGCTCGCCCACGCGCGTTCGCGTACCGGCAGCCAGTGCGGATCGCGGTGAAGCACCACCTCGTTACGCTGCCAGCCGATATCCCCCAGCACCTCGCGTTCAGCCTGCGTTGGGCTGGCGAGCATCGCCAGCGCCTGAGCGGAGTGGCAGGCGAAGATCACCTGATCAAAGGTGTCTGTTACGCCCTCACGCGCAATATCAACCCCACGATCGTGGCGAATAACCTGCTGGACCGGCGCGTTGAGGTGCAGCGTCAGGCGATCGCCGAGCGTATCCAGCATCGCGCGGATATACTCCCGGGAGCCGCCTGGCACCACGTACCACTGCGGACGATGGGTGATGTCCAGCAGACCATGGTTTTCAAAAAAGCGTAAAAAGAGCGGCAGCGGAAAGCGTTTCATCTCCTGTAGCGACGACGACCAGATAGCCGCCCCCATTGGCAGGATGTAGTGGCGCGCAAAAAAGGGCGTAAAACCGTGCTGGCGCAGGAACGTTTCCAGCGTGGCGGAACCATCGACTTTGCCCCTGAGCGTCTGTTTCGCCAGCCGGTTAAAGCGCACGATCTCCTTCAGCAGCGTCCAGAAGGCCGGGTTGAGTAGATTACGTCGCTGGGCGAAAAGCGACGTCAGCGTGTGCCCGTTGTACTCCAGCCCGCTCTGCGGGTTGTGCACCGAAAAGCTCATCTGCGTTTTTTGCCCGCAGATGCCCAGTTCGCTGAGCAGCCCCATGAAGCGCGGATAGGTGCGGTCGTTGTAGACGATAAAACCGGTGTCGATGGCAAAGGTGCCCTGCGGCGTGTCGACATCCACCGTTGCGGTATGGCCGCCCGGCGTGGCCTGCGCTTCAAACAGCGTAACCTGGTGATGTCCGGCGAGACGCCAGGCACAGGTTAACCCGGCGATGCCGCTGCCGATAATTGCGATTTTCATGGTCGCACCATCCTGCGCAGCAGTGCGCGCTGAAGTACATCGGGCAGGCCGGAAAGCAGGCGCAGCGCCAGGCCGAACCCGGCGGGAAACGCGATGTGATCCTTCCCTTTTGCCAGACCGCGACGAATGGCGTGGACGGCGTGCTCTACGCTGACCCGGCCCGGCATCGGGAAATCGTTTTTGCGGGTCAGCGGCGTGTCGACAAAACCGGGTGAAACGACCGTGACGGCAATCCCTTTCGGTTCCCAGTCGAGGCGCAGCGTGTCGGCAAACCAGGTTAACGCCGCTTTAGAGGCGCCATACGCTTCGGCTCGCGGGAAGTGAAGCCAGTGCGCCATCGAACTGACCAGCACCACGCGGTTGCCGGATACCAGCTGCGGCTGCAACGCCGCAAGGCAGTTTACCGGCCCGATGAAATTGGTGGTCATGACCCGCGCCACCCGCCCGGCATCCACCTCGCCGCGGTCGAGATATTCGCAGGTTCCGGCGCAGAGAATCACCGTGTCGGCAGCACAGTCCGCGAGCGCCTGGCGACAGGCGTCCCTGTCTGTCATATCGAACAGGCGCACCGTAATGTTGGGGCTGTGCTGATGCACGGCTGCCAGACGTTGCGCATCGCGCCCGCAGGCAATCACCCGGTAACCATCGTCGGCAAAAGATTTCGCCAGCCCCGCCCCGATGCCCGAGCTTGCGCCGGTGATCAGAACCGTTTTCATGATTTCACTCTTCGCTTCACGCCGCGCACGGCCCAGCCGAGTATCGGGAGATGTTCGTAAATCATCTCTCCGGCATCGTAGTAATCCCGCTGGCGAACAATGCGATCGTCGTGCATGTCTACCACGGAGCAGCCCGGCAGCTGGCGCATTGCCCCCCCGGCGATACGCGGGTGCGACCAGTGCATCATCCAGGTGACCACAAAGCGATCGCCCTGCTGCAACGGTGCATCGACGGTAAAGCGACAGTGCTGGACGTTAGCCAGCAAGTGGGTGAAATAGCGCTGAATCGCGAACACCCCGCTGTGTTCGCCAAAGGGATCGATAAGCGTGGCATCGGCGCGATAAATCCCCGCCAGCGCCGAAGGTGGCTGGGTATCCAGCGTGGCGTAGTAATCAACGAACCGACTGATGACGGACGGCAACGTGCTCATGGGTCACATCCTGGGTGTAAACAACGTAGCGAAATCGCATAATTTAAACTTACACAATTAACGTTATTTGTCCAAGTTTGCACAGATGTATTTTTTATTCTTATTATTTATCAATTACCTGAGATGTCACCTCGCGCAGCCATTTTGTGCAAAAATTTGAATTTCGCCGCCAGAGTGCCGTTTTTTTAAGGATAACCTTAAGGCAAAGGTGCCATTTATCTTCCAGACTTATCCTTTTAATTCATAAGGATGTCACGCGATGAAACATTTACTGATGACGCTTTTTTCCAGCCCGGAATCCTTGTTGCAGGTCATGAGTCACCAGGAAATTATCGAAGCCGTAGAGGATGGCGACCGCATCATCATCGATCAGGATGGAAACGCCTCGGTTAACTACAAAAGCCATGAGGTGCGGCAGGACTTTCTGCGCCATGTCAACGCGCTGAAGAGGGCCTGAAATGGGAACGGCAATATTCATGGTATTGATGGTATGCGGGTACTGGTACACCAGCCGCGACCTCTCAACACGGTTTAAAATCAAGCGATCCTTTGGCTGGGACGTCTATTTTCTTGTTGCGCTGTATGGCTGTATTTTTGTTCTTCAGGGGGTGATCGCCACCGGCCTGCTGTGGCTGCTGTTGTTCGCCCTCTCCGCCGCCGATAACACGTTCCATTTCACGTCAGCAAAATATGCCGACTGGCAAATTGATTTCATGAACTGGAGCTTCCTGGGGATTCAGGCCCCGGTGGTGGTGATGCTGGCCTTCGCGATCCTGTTTTGTCTCTACCGCTCGAACTGGGCCGGAAGCGCGCGGCTGGACGGTGAAGGCCGGAAAAGATTGTACAAGCGGCTGGCGCAGTCGAGCGGGATTGAACAGCTGCTCTATCAGTGCATGGAGGAAGGTGAACTGGCGCACGTCACGCTGAAATCGCGGCGGATCTATATTGGCATGATCCATACCGCCACGCTGGAGTATGAAAAAACGGCCAATATCGTGCTTATTCCGATGCTGAGCGGCTACCGTGACGGGAAGAACATGCAGCTCTGTATCGAACATAACTACAGCAAATGGTATGCCGAGCATGACATTACGCTCGATTCAGAGCCCAAAAGCGCCATGGATTTTCGCAAAGTGATCATGCTGGATCAGATCGAGAGTATTTCGCTGTTCGATCCCGCAAGCGCCAGCGCGCTGGCGATGCGTGAATGAAAAAAATGGCGCCTTATCGCAATAAGGCGCCAGGATTAACCAGGATGAACGCTAAACTTATGGCGTCACAATATTGAACCAGAAGTCAAACTTATCCATGTAACTCAGCATCTCTTCCAGCTTCGCGCCGTCTCCGCTCACCTTCACGTCACCCTTATCCATCGCCTGCTTCAGCGTCTCTTTCTTAAGGATGATGTTGTTCAGCGTGGTGCGATCCAGGGTGATGGTTGCGTCAGCATCCTTCGCCTGCGCGTTGGCGGTATGGTTCAGCACGCCGTTTTCCAGCTCCAGCTTGTATTTGCCGCCATCCTTACCGAGATCGATGTTAAAGACCGCTTTCGCGTTACCGGCCCGCACCCCGTTGATGTGTACGCCCAGGTAGTCAAAGAACATTTCCGGGGTCATCGCCCGCACGGTATCCGGGCTGGCGGTGTTCGGCGTCGGCAGCTTCTTCACGCCATTACGCAGTTCCTGCGCGCCGGTCAGGTAGAAGTTACGCCACGTGCCCGCTTCCGCCTGGTAACCTAACTGCTCCAGCGCGTCGGCTTCCAGATTACGTGCCGCAGCGTTCTGCGGATCGGCGAAGACGATTTTGCTGGTCACCTGCGCCACCCAGCGGTAATTACCCTGCTGATAATCCGCTTTGGCTTTCTGCATGATGGCATCAGCGCCGCCCATGTACTGCACGAACTTCTTCGCAGCCTGTTCAGGCGGCAGCTCGTCGAGGGTTGCCGGGTTGCCGTCGAACCAGCCGAGATAAAACACGTAGGTGGCTTTGACGTCGTGGCTAACGGAGCCGTAGTAACCGCGGCTCGCCCACTGTTTTTCCAGCGATTCCGGCAGTTTAAACTCGGCGGCGATCTCGTCGCGGGTCAGCCCCTTGTTTGCCATACGCAGGGTCTGGTCGTTGATGTAGCGATACATATCGCGCTGGCCTTTCATCAGCTTGACGATATTCTCGTTGCCCCAGGTCGGCCAGTGGTGCTGCGCAATAATCACTTCCGCGTCCGCGCCCCAGCGCTCAATGGCGGCGTTGATGTACTTAGACCAAGCCAGCGGATCGCGGATTTTCGCGCCGCGCAGGGAGTAGGTGTTGTGCAGGGTATGGGTCACGTCCTCTGCGGCTTCGATCATTTTCTTCTCTTTGACATACCACAGCATTTCGGACGGGGCTTCTGAGCCCGGCGCCATCATAAAGTCGTAGGTCAGCCCGTCGATCACTTCCTGCTGGCCGGTATGGGTAATGTAGTTGGTCGGCGGGATCAGAGTAACCGTACCCGCAGAAGTGGTGGTGCCAAGACCCGCCCCCACCTGGCCTTTTGCATCCGGCTTCAGCAGGTTGCCGTACATATAGCTCGCACGGCGGCTCATCGCATTCCCGGCCATAATGTTTTCGGAAACCGCTTCTTTCATAAAGCCTTCCGGGGCGTAGATCTTCACTTTGCCGGACTTCACGTCGGCTTCGTCAACCACACCGCGCAGGCCGCCGTAGTGGTCGACGTGACTGTGGGTGATCACCACAGCGACGACCGGTTTCTTGCCGCGGTTTGCATAGTAGAGATCCAGCGCTTCTTTCGCCGGTTCAGCGCTTAACAGCGGGTCGATAACGGTGATGCCCTTCTCACCTTCAATGATGGTCATGTTGGAGAGATCGAGATTACGGATCTGATACACGCCGTCGGTGACCTTAAACAGCCCGCCAATGTTGATCAGCTGTGACTGACGCCACAGGCTCGGGTTTACCGTATCCGGGGCTTTTTCACCCTCTTTCACGAAATCATATTTCGCCGGGTTCCAGATAACGTTCCCCTGCTCGCCTTTAATCATGTTTTGCGGCAGCGGGGCGATAAAGCCTTTATGGGCGTTCTCAAAGTCGGTTTTATCGGCAAACGGTAATTTGTTATACAGGGCGTTATTTGCCTGTCGGGTTGTGGCAGTGGCATCCTGCGGCTGTACTTCCGCAAACGCGGAAAGCGACAGCGACGTCAACACACCGGCCAGCGCCAGATGTTTAGCGATTAGAGTTAATTTCATTGAATGGCCTCATAGATTAATTGCGCCGCCTGGATATTTACTGTTGGCGGATAATTTTAATGCGAACTCATTGACGACCATTCTAATCAGAATACTTTCCCATCATAGTCCCATATGGGACTGGTTATTTATGGGTTCGTAATCCGGAGGCTATTGCTGCTATACTCGCTACCACGGCAGACGTTGCGGGGAGAGGCTTAGCGTGAATTTCCAGGATATCCATACCTATTATCAGCAACTCAATATTGGGCAATTCTTTCCGCACATGCTTTGTAAAGGCGAGGCCTTAACCGTTGCCGCAAATAAAAAATTCACCGTCGAGCCTGGCTATATCTATTTTTGTACTGAAGGGTCGCTGACGATATTAATGCCTGATGATGGCCTAAATATTGGCAATACTATCGAGTATATGCCGATAGGGTTAATGGAAAGGTATTGTCCACTGGCGAAGTATGAATATCGCAGCAGTGCGAAGGTGAAGCTGGTGAGAATAGCCTGGGCCGACTTCGACCAGATATTTTTCCAGGGCGGGTCTGAGCGTATGCAGGCGCTGGCCACCATACTGACCTACATGTCCATTTTCACCATCGACCTGCACAATGAACGCAGGCAGGTCACCAGCTACCAGACCATCAAACCGATGCTGTACCGCTATCTCTATCGGCAGGAGACCCACACGGGAGAGAATGAGGGCCTGGCGCTGTTTATCATTAAGCGCACTAACCTGTCACGCACCCATGTCTTTCGCGTGCTGGCAGATCTCAAAGCCGGGGGCTATATCACCATGAAGCGCGGAAAGCTGGTGTCGATTGACCGGCCCCTGCCGGAAGCGTATTAAGCTCATCTTCACGCCTTGAGCAACATGTGGGAACGAACGGCCTTATTTATCCCGGCCAGCCGACTTGGGCCGTAAGTTCTCATCAAAGACCAGCCGTTTGCGTCCGGGCTCTTCTTCCCGCAGCGGCTCCACCTGATGCAGCGTCTGCTTACAGCGCTCCACCAGCACCTGATACTCCCGCGTGCCCTGCTTTTTCCACGCTATTTCCTGCGCGCTTAACTCACGAATCGCTTTCGCCGGACTGCCAAGAATTAAGTGATTCGCAGGCATCTCCGCTTTGGCCTTCACAAACGCCGCCGCCCCGACGATGCTGTTTTCGCCGATCGTCGCCCCGTCCATCACGACCGCATTCATCCCCACCAGCGCATTACGGCGGATAATGCAGCCGTGCAGGATCGCGCTATGGCCGATATGCCCGTCCTCTTCCACCACCGTGTCCTGCTCCGGAAAACCGTGCATCACGCAGTTATCCTGAATGTTCGCGCCGTCTTTCACCACGATCCGGCCAAAATCACCGCGCAGGCTGGCGTTGGGACCCACGTAAACGCCTTTGCCGAGGATCACGTCGCCAATCAGCACCGCGGTCGGGTGAACATAGCTCTCTTCAGGCACGACCGGCGTCAGACCATCAATTTGATAAACAGGCATACCCTCTCCTTATGTGATATTCAGACCACCAAAACGCTGGTGATAAAGCGTGCCGGGAGCGGGCAGCTCGCCCACGGAGGTTTCCCCCTTCTCGCTGACAAACGCCAGGGCTCCCGCCGCCACGCGCTGGTAGATATTAATACACAGCTGTCGCGCGCTCTGGCCCGCCCAGTGCGCAGGGAGTAACTCCTCCGGCAACAGCGGATCTTTCAGCACCACGCGACGATAAAAATGAATGAGTAACAGCTGGATCTGGAAGCAGCGTTCCGGGGTCAAATCCTCAGGCGGCGCCTCTTTCAGCAGCGGCAGCAGCGGACGGAACGAGTTGATAAACGTTTCGTACATCGCGTTTTGTTCGGTCAGCTGCCAGCACTCTTCCACGCGGGATCGTAGCGCCGCGCGTGACAAGGCCAGCGGCGAATGGGCTTCAAAGAAAATGACGTTTTCCGCCACGCCCGCGTCATGCAGCAGAGACTGCACGTCCGCCAGGTTCTGCGACGGCGAGGCCATCAGGCTCGGCGCCAGCGTGCCGAACCCTTGCCAGATGAGCTGTTTTTTCACGTCCGCGAGCGTGGTTTTATCCAGCCCCTCGGAAAGCAGCAGCAGCCATTTACCATCCCACGCCGGCAGTTCCGCACGGTAGATTTTATTTTCCGCGCGGCGGGTCAAACGCAGCCCCTTGTCGCTGAGACGGTAAAAGCTGCGGCGGCCAATGCGGGACACGTCCAGCCAGCCCTCTTTGTTGAGGCGAAACAGCGCGGTGCGCACAAAGCGCTCGCCGAAACCCATCCCTTCCAGCAGAGCCGCCAGGCTGCCGAGCCAGATCTCTCCGCCGCGATGGGAAAGCGCGTCGCCATAAAGCGAGGAGATAAGCGACGTTCCGCTGACGGGAACAGAGCTGACCGCGTGCTGGATAAAGGCATCAAGTTTATTCATGTGATTCATTCTGTTGTTATTTTTTTCCTGGATGAATCATAGCATACGAATCTGGGGTGTACCCTCACCCTAAACCTCTCTCAAAGGGAAAGGGAACTTCATACACCCTCTCCCTTTGGGAGAGGGCTGGGGTGAGGGAAATTCAACCGTTGGCTGCCACTTTACGCAAATCAAACACCCGGCAGGCTTTACCCTCGGAGCGCGGTATACTGCCGCAGTTCACGATCATCACGTCGGTCGAGATCCCTACCATCGATTTAATCCGATGACGCAGCTGATGGCAGACCTGACAGCGCTGTTCATGGGTCAGCGTTAAGCTGCTCTGTTTCAGCTCGACCTTCACCGAAAGTGAATCAAGATGCCCGCGGCGGTTCACCTCCAGCTGATAGTGCGGCGAAAGGTGTTCGAACTTAACGATCTCCTCTTCCAGCTGTGACGGGAAGACGTTAACCCCGCGAATGATGAGCATGTCGTCGCTGCGCCCGCTGATGCGATCCATCCGGCGCATGGTGCGTGCGGTGCCCGGCAGCAGGCGCGTCAGGTCGCGGGTGCGGTAGCGGATCACCGGCAGCGCCTCTTTGGTCAGCGTGGTGAACAGCAGCTCACCCTGCTCGCCGTCGGCCAGCGGCGTGCCGTCATTCGGGTTGACGATCTCCGGGTAGAAGTGATCTTCCCAGATGGTCGGGCCGTCGGCGGTTTCAAGACACTCCATTGCCACGCCCGGCCCCATCACTTCGGAGAGACCATAGATATCCAGCGCGGTAATGCCCAGCCGTTTTTCAATTTCGCGGCGCATCGCCTGCGTCCACGGCTCGGCGCCAAACACGCCGACGCGCAGGGAACAGGCGCTGGCATCGCCGCCCATCTGACGCTCCAGCTCTTCTATCAGGTTCAGGCAGTAAGACGGCGTCACCATGATCATATCCGGCTGGAAATCGCGGATCAGCTGCGCCTGCTTCTCCGTCTGGCCGCCGGACATCGGGATCACCGTCGCTCCCAGACGCTCGGCACCGTAGTGCGCCCCCAGCCCGCCGGTGAAGAGCCCGTAACCGTAGGCGACGTGAATTTTATCCTTCGCGCTGCCCCCGGCGGCGCGCAGGGAACGGGCGACGATATTGGCCCAGTTGTCGATATCATTCTGGGTATACCCCACCACGGTCGGCTTTCCGGTGGTGCCCGACGAGGCGTGGATGCGCACCACCTGCTCCATTGGCACCGCAAAGGTATCGAAGGGGTAGTTGTCGCGCAGATCCTGCTTGGTGGTGCACGGGAATTTTTGCAGGTCCGCCAGCTCGTTGAAGTCGTCAGGGTGAACGCCCGCAGCATCAAACTTGCGTTTGTACATCGGAACGTTGTTGTAGGCGTGGTTCAGCGTCCACTTCAGGCGCGCGGTCTGCAACGCCTGCAATTCATCAATGGACGCGGTTTCGATCGGATCAAGCTTTGTTGTATTTATCATCGCAGGGTACTCACATTATTGTTCGCTCAAACACGCTCAAGGATCATGGCAATGCCCTGACCCACACCGATGCACATCGTACACAGCGCGTAGCGCCCGCCGCGTCGGTGCAATTCATTGCTTGCGGCCAGCGCCAGTCTGGCACCGCTCATTCCCAGCGGATGACCTAGCGCGATCGCCCCGCCGTTCGGGTTGACATGCTCCGCGTCATCCGGCAAGCCCAGCTGACGCAGCACGCCCAGCGCCTGTGCGGCGAAGGCTTCATTAAGCTCAATGACGTCCATATCGGTGATACTGAGTCCGGCACGCTCCAGCACCTTGCGGGTGGCGGGCACCGGGCCTAATCCCATCAGGCGCGGCTCGACGCCCGCTGTCGCCATGGCCACAATGCGGGTGCGCGGGGTTAACCCCTGGGCAAGCGCCATCGGCTCGCTGGCGATAATCAGCGCCGCCGCCCCGTCGTTGACGCCAGAGGCGTTTCCCGCCGTCACCACACCGTTCTTGCGGAACGGGGCTTTCAGCGCGGCAAGCTGTTCCAGGGTGGTTTCGGCGCGCGGATGCTCGTCCACGCTCACTTCCGTTACCGCGCCTTTTTTCCCCGCCACCTGTACCGGGATAATCTCCTGCGCCAGAACGCCATTCTGCTGCGCCCGCGCGGTGCGCTGCTGACTGCGCAGGGCAAATGCGTCCTGATCGGCACGGCTTATATTTAACAATTCCGCTACATTCTCTGCCGTTTCCGGCATGCTGTCAGTTCCGTATTGCTGATGCATGAGCGGATTCACAAATCGCCAGCCGATGGTGGTGTCGAAGATCTCCGCCTGACGCTGAAACGCCGCCGTGGCTTTGCCCATCACGAACGGCGCACGGGACATGGATTCGACGCCACCGGCGATCAGCAGATCGCCATCCCCGGCTCTGATGGCGCGCGCCGCAAAGCCAATGGCATCCAGACCGGAGCCGCACAGACGGTTAATGGTGGTGCCGGATACCGTCTGCGGCAGCCCGGCCAGCAGCGCCGACATGCGCGCCACGTTGCGGTTATCCTCCCCGGCCTGATTCGCGCAGCCGAAGATCACGTCATCTATGCGCTCCAGATCGAGCTGCGGGTAACGCGCCAGCAGCGCACGCAGCGGCACGGCCCCTAAGTCATCGGCACGCACGCTGGATAATCCTCCGCCGTAGCGACCGACCGGGGTACGCACCCCCTCACAAATAAATGCGTCACGCATCAGGCTTCTCCTGTCACACTGCCGCCAGTGCGGTGCGATTTCCCGCGAAAAAGAGCGACGGTTTTCTGTTGTTGGTTCTGAATTTCAATGTCGTAGACGCCGGTCAGTTTGCCCTGATGCTTCACCCGCGCGGTGGCGGTGAGCTTATCTCCGGCAAAGCCCGGACGCAGAAAATCGATGGCGCAGCCTGAGGCCACCGCCGCCAGCCCCTGACTGTTGCAGGCGTAGGCAAAGGCGGTATCGGCCAGCGAGAACAGCTGTCCGCCGTGGCAGGTTTTATGCCCGTTGAGCATCTGCGGGGTGATGGTCATGGTTACCACCGCGTAGCCCTCGCCCATCTCGATAATGTCCATCCCCATCGCCTGCGCGCAGGCGTCCCGTTCGTACATCGCGCGGGCGTTATGCCAGGCGTTATGACTCATAGCTACTCTCCAGAAGCGCACGCTGGCGCAGCAGTGAACAGGGGCGATAGCGTTCCTCGCCGTAGTGACGTTGCAGGTTCTCCAACAGCGTTAACAGACGCTGCCAGCCAAGGCGCTCACCCCAGGCGATGGGGCCGCAGGGATAGTTGACCCCTAAGCGCATGGCGGTATCGATGTCTTGCTCGCTGGCGACCCCTTTTTGCAAAGCGTCCAGCGCTTCGTTGGCAATCATCGCTACCGTGCGCCAGACCAGCAGGCCGGGGTAATCGGCAATCTGTACCACCCGTTTCTCCTGCTGTTGCAACCAGTAAATGGCTTTCTGCGTGGCGGCGTGCGGGTTGCCGGGCGCGGCGGCTATCACGGCCACATCCCGCTCAATGCGGTCGACTACCACCACCGGGCAGCCGTGGCGCAACGCCAGCGATTGCGCGGTTTCACCCTGCGTTTCGATCAGCAACAGATCGTCAATTTCCGTGACACCGTCACTTCTTCGCTGTACTCGCATCGGGCTGAAGCTGTCGCTGACCGGGGCGAGCCAGCTGACGGCGGGTTTCTCCTCCTGCCAGCGGTAAACGCCCTGCCCGCTTTTCTTACCCAGACGCCCGGCCAGCACCAGCTCCTGCTGCACCAGCGACGGCAGAAAACGACGCTCCTGCCAGAAGGCGTTAAACACGGAGCAGGTCACGGCAAAGTTGACGTCCTGACCAATCATGTCCGTCAGCTCAAGCGGCCCCATCGGGAAGCCCCCGCCGTCTCGCAGGGCGGCGTCGATCACCTCGGGCGTTGCCACCTGCTCTTCCAGCGCGCGCCAGGCTTCCGAGTAGAACGGGCGCGCCACGCGGTTGACGATAAACCCCGGCGTGGACTGGCAGCGTACCGGCTGCTTTCCCCAGCTCAGCGCCAGCTCGCACAGCGCATCGGCCACTTCGGGAGAGGTCGCCAGTCCGCTGACCACTTCCACCAGCTTCATCACCGGGGCAGGATTGAAGAAGTGCAGCCCGGCGACGCGTTCAGGGTGGTTTATCTCCGCCGCAATCGCGGTAACGGAAATGGACGAGGTATTGCTGGCAAGCAGCGTCTGCGGCGGGCAGACCTCTGCCAGCTGGGTAAACAGCGCTTTTTTTACCTCAAGCCGCTCGGAGGCCGCCTCGATCACCAGATCGGCTTTCGCCAGAGCACTGATAGTCGTCACCGGCGTCAGGCGGGCGAGGATCTGTTCCCCGGCGTCAGCAGAGAGTTTTCCACGCGCAACGCGTGAGGAGAGCCGCTGGCGAATGCCGTCAACGGCGCGGGAAATCGCCGCTGCGTCAATGTCGTACACCAGAACCGGATGACCGTGGCTGGCTGCCACTTCGGCAATCCCGGCGCCCATGGTGCCGCTGCCAATGACGGCGACCGTATGGATATTCACCATCTTATTTCCCCGTAAAGTTCGGCGCGCGTTTTGCCAGGAACGCGCTGACGCCTTCCCGGTAGTCGTCGCTGCGTCCGGCCAGACGTTGATAGTCGCGCTCCAGATCAAGCTGGGCGTCGAGAGTGTTGGTTTCGGCGGCGTTGATTGCCTGTTTGATCAAGCCCAGGCCAAAGGTCGGCTGCGAGGCAAAATGCAGCGCCATCTGCTGTGCGGTGGCGGAGAGCTGCTCGTCGTCCACCACCTGCCAGATCATTCCCCAGGCCTGTGCCTGCTCGGCGCTGAGCTTATCGCCAAGCAATGCCAGCCCCATGGCGCGGGCGCGTCCGGCCACGCGCGGCAGCAGCCAGGTGCCGCCGCAGTCCGGGACGAGGCCGAGCTTGCTGAAGGCCATCACAAAACTGGCGGAGCGCGCCGCAATCACCATGTCGCAGCCGAGGGCCAGCGTGGCCCCCGCGCCCGCCGCCACGCCGTTAACCGCGCAAATCACCGGCTTCGGCAGTTTTGCCAGGCGGCGCACCAGCGGGTTGTAAAAAGTCTCAACGGACATGCCCAGATCGGGCGCGGGGCCGTTCGGGTCCACGTTACGGTCGTTAAGATCCTGCCCGGCGCAGAAACCGCGTCCTGCCCCGGTGATCAGCAGGCAGCGGATAGCGTCATCGCGCTCGGCCTGCTTCAGGCATTCGGAAAGCTGCTGGTGCATGACGTCGTTAAAGCTGTTCAGGCGCTCCGGGCGGTTCAGCGTAATGGTCATTACGCCCTGCTCAACATGGCTCAGAATAAATTCCACAATTAGCGTCCTTTAAAGTCTGGGGTGCGTTTTTGTAAAAAGGCGTTGATGCCTTCCCGGCGATCGTCGGTGGCCGCGAGCAGCGCAAACAGCTGACGCTCCTGCGCCAGCCCGGCCTGAAGCGGGACTTCCTGCGACTGGCGAAGCGCCTGCTTCGCCGCCTGTAGCGCCAGCGGCGAGTGGCGCGCCATCAGCGCCGCCTGCTTCAGGGCGTACTCCAGCGTCAGCGAGGCCGGGTAGACGTCGCTGACCAGCCCGGCGCTGTGCGCCTGAACCGCCGTGATGCTTTCGCCCGTCAGCACCATTTTGCTGGCCAGCGATTTACCCACGCTGCGGATCAGCCGCTGGGTGCCGCCTGCGCCCGGCATGATCCCGAGGGTGATTTCCGGCAGGCCAAAATGGGCGTTATCGCCGGCAATCACCACATCGCAGAGCAGCGCCAGTTCACAGCCTGCCCCCAGCGCGAAGCCGTTCACGGCGGCAATCATCGGTTTGGTGAAGGCGTTGATCCGCGCCCACAGCTGCGGACGGATATCGTTCAGGGTGGCGGGCAGGTCTTTCTCCGCCATTTCGTTGAGATCGGCCCCGGCGGCAAAGCAGCGTTCGTTGCCGGAAATCACACAGACGGCGATCTCAGCATCCGCGGCGGCGGCCTCAAGCTGCTCCGCGATTTGCAGGAGCAGCGCATTGTTGAGCGCGTTGCGCGCCGCCGGACGGTTAAGCGTCAGCTGCAACACGCGGCCATGACGGGTGACAATCAGTTCGCTCATGCCATCCCCTTCGCATCAAAATCGACGATAACGTCGGCGGTTAACGGCAGCGCCTGACAGCTCAGCACATAGCCTGCGGCCAGCTCGTCCGGCTCCAGGCTGTAGTTGGTCGCCATATCGACTTTTCCGCGCAGCACTTTGCATTTGCAGGTGGCGCATACGCCGCCCTTGCAGGCGTAAGGCAGATCCGCCCCCTGACGCAGGGCGGCATCAAGAATGCTTTCGTCGTCCGCCGTCAGGGTGATTTCACGGTCGCGCCCGTCCTGGCGGACGGTGACCTTCTGCCCGTCGGCCTGCACGCTGACAGTCCGTTTAACGGGTGTACCCGGCGTGTTAAAGCGCTCAAGATGGATCGCTTTTTCCGGCATACCCAGCGCTTTTAGTGCCGCTTCGGCCTCGTCCATCATCGCCGACGGGCCGCAGATGAAGGCTTCATCGTACTGGCGGAAATTCACCAGCGTTTTTGCCAGCGCCTGGAGCTTTTCCCCGTCAATGCGGCCATGGAGCAGATCGCTGTCGAGCGTCTCCTGGCTGAAGATGGCGATCAGCTGCAAACGCTGCGGGTATTTATCTTTCAGGTCCGCCAGCGCCCGGCGGAACATCATGCTCTGGCTGCTGCGGTTGCCGTAAATCAGGGTGAAGTGGCTGTGGGCTTCAGTGGCCAGCGTAGCGGACATAATTGCCAGCATCGGGGTGATCCCGGACCCGGCGGCAATCGCCAGATAATGGCCTTCGCGTTCGGCCTGCGGCTGGTAGCCAAAATGCCCCTGGGGCACCATCACCTCCAGCGCCATGCCCGGTTTGATCTCGTCCCGGGCATAGCGGGAAAAACGTCCGCCCTCGATGGCTTTGACCGCCACGCTGATCTCACCGCACGCGGTGCTCCGGCAGATGGAGTAGCAGCGGCGCAGTTCCTCCCCGCCAGGACTGGCTTTCAGGGTCAGATGCTGACCGGGACGGAAGCGGTACGCCTCCTGTAACGCCTGCGGCACCGCGAAGGTAATGGTCACCGCGTCGCGGGTTTCGGGTTCCACTTTTGCCACTGTTAATGAATGAAACGTTGTCATGGCAGCCTCAAATACATTTGAAATAGTCGAAGGGCTCACGGCAGGTATTGCAGCGGTAGAGCGCTTTGCAGGCCGTGGAACCAAATTCACTGATAAGCGAGGTATCGGTGCTCGCACAGCGCGGGCAGCTCACCTCCGCGGGAACGTGGGCATGGCAGCTATGGCCGACAGGCGGGCTGATGCCATATTCACGCAGGCGCCTGCGGGCATCGTCGGTCATCCAGTCGGTGGTCCAGGCGGGCTCCAGTTGCAGCACAATATGTACCGGGCTAAAGCCGTTCCCGGTCAGAGTTTCGCGGATCGCCCCCAACAGATGCTCCGTTGCCGGACAGCCCGAATAGGTTGGCGTGAAGCCAATGACCCAGCCTTCCCCCTGCGCCTTCACGCTGCGCACCATGCCTAAGTCGGTGATGGTCAGCACCGGCACTTCCGGGTCGGGGATCTGGCTTAACAGCGCCCAAATCTGCGGGATTTGTGCAGGCGCGATGTCGACAAGGCGTTGCATGGCCTCCTCCTTTACCACTGCTGGCCGGGGTAAACGCGCTGGAGATACTGCATCTCTGCCAGCATCGGTCCGAGGTGTTCGGTATGTAGCCCCTTCTTGCCGCCCGTGCGATACGCCACCTCTTCGGGCACGCGGAGGGTGGCTTCCGCCAGGCCAGCAAACACTTCGCGCTCCCACGGGTCCCGCAGGTCGCGCGGATCAACCGCCACGCCGTCATCAATCAGCGCCAGCTCGACGTCGTCTGCGTCGAACAGTTCAGCCGTAAAGCGCCACAGGCTATCCACCGCCTGTTGCATTTTTTGTGCGGAGGTTTCTGTTCCGTCCCCCAGCCGCACCAGCCAGCCGCGGCTAAAGCGCAGGTGATAGCGCGCCTCCTTAATGGCTTTTGCCGCGATGGCGGCAAGCTGACTGTCGCTGCTGTGGATCAGCCGCTCGTAGAGCGCCACGTTCCACGCATCCATCAGATACTGACGGGCAATGGTGTCGGCGAAGCTGCCGTTTGGCTGTTCCACCAGCAGCAGATTGCGGAACTGACGCTCATCGCGGCCATAGGCCAGGGTGTCTTCATCGCCCTTACCCTCCCGTTCAGCGGCGTAGGTCAGGAAATTGCGCGCCTGCCCGAGCAGATCAAGGCCGATATTGGCGAGCGCCAGGTCAATTTCCAGCTCCGGCGCGTGGCCGCACCAGGCGCCCAGACGCTGTGAGAGCACCAGACCGTTGTCGCCCAGACGCAGGGCATAAGCAGATACGTTGTTCATCCCCAACCTCACATATGCTCGATGCCATCAGGGATGGTGTAAAACGTCGGATGGCGGTAGACCTTGCTTTCCGCCGGATCGAAAAACTCCCCGCTCTCTTCCGGCTGGGAAGCGACGATTTCACTCGCCTTCACCACCCAGATGGAACAGCCTTCGCTGCGGCGGGTATAGGCATCGCGCGCGTTTTCCAGCGCCATGCGGTCGTCGGCAGCGTGAAGGCTGCCCACATGCCGATGCGACAGCCCCTGCTTCGAACGGACAAAAACTTCGTATAACGGCCAGTAAACATTGCTCATGGTTGATTCCTCTTATGCGGCCTGGCGGGCGCGTTGTTTTTCCGCGTGGGCCAGAGCGGCTTCACGCACCCATGCGCCGTCGTCCCAGGCTTTACGTTTTGCGGCCAGACGTTCGTGGTTGCAGATCCCGCGCCCGTTGATCACTTCGTCAAATTCCTGCCAGTCGATTTCGCCGAAGCGGTAGTGGCCGCTCGCTTCATCGAAACGCAGGTCGGGGTCCGGCACGGTCATACCGAGCATCTCCACCTGAGGCACCGTGTTGTCCACGAAGCGCTGGCGAAGCTCATCGTTGCCAAAGCGTTTGATCTTCCAGGCCAGACTGCGTGCGCTGTTTGGGGAGTTGTCGTCGTTGGGTCCGAACATCATCAGCGCGGGCCACCAGAAACGGTTGATGGCGTCCTGCAACATCTGCCGCTGGGCTTCGCTGCCCTGCGCCAGCGCCATGCAGGCCTCAAAACCCTGACGCTGGTGGAAGCTCTCTTCTTTACAGATTTTCACCATCGCCCGGGCATACGGGCCGTAAGAGGTACGACACAGCGCCACCTGGTTCACAATGGCCGCCCCGTCCACCAGCCAGCCAATGACCCCGATATCGGCCCAGCTCAGGGTCGGATAGTTGAAGATGGAGGAGTATTTCATCTTGCCGTCGAGCATCTTTTGATAAATGTCCTCCCGGGCGCAGCCCAGCGTTTCCGCCGCGCTGTAGAGGTACAGGCCGTGTCCGGCTTCATCCTGCACCTTCGCCAGCAGAATGGCTTTCCGGCGCAGCGTCGGCGCGCGGGTGATCCAGTTTCCTTCCGGCAGCATGCCGACAATCTCAGAGTGGGCGTGCTGTCCAATCTGGCGGATCAGCGTCTTGCGGTAGGCATCCGGCATCCAGTCCTGCGGCTCGATGGCCGTCTCCTGTGCGATGCGTTGCTCAAAGCGTTGTTCTTGCGTCACATAACCACCTTTGTGATTCGTTAAATCACCACAAATAGCAAAATGGTGAATCATTTGGTTTCTTAAAAGTTACACAAAGGTTAAATATAACCCCAAGAAGCGTTTGTTTATTTTGTGACGACGCTCGCAAGCCTTTTCATGAAAGGCCGATGACACAAGGCTTTCGGGTTGTCAGGCTAAGCAATACAGATCACAACGTTAACAATTCATTAAAACTCAGCTTGATTTTTATGATTCACGATCAAACTATTGATAGTGAAATTACGAAACATCTGGAGAGAAGAAATGCAGCAGTTAGCCAGCTTCTTGTCCGGCACCTGGCAATCGGGCCGGGGCCGCGAGCGCACCATCACCCACGCCATCAGCGGGGAAACGCTATATGAAGTGACCAGCGAAGGGCTGGATATGGCGGCCGCGCGCCGTTACGCCATTGAACACGGCGGAGAAGCGCTCCGCGCAATGAGCTTTATCGAGCGCGCCGCCATGCTGAAGGCGGTGGCCAAACATCTGCTGAGCCAGAAGGATCGCTTTTATGCCCTGTCAGCCCAGACCGGCGCGACGAAGGCCGACAGCTGGGTGGATATTGAAGGCGGTATCGGCACCCTCTTCACCTACGCAAGCCTCGGCAGCCGTGAGCTGCCGGACGATACCCTGTGGCCGGAGGATGAGCTGATCCCGCTATCGAAGGAAGGCGGCTTTGCGGCACGTCACGTGTTAACGTCGAAATCCGGCGTGGCGGTGCATATCAACGCGTTCAACTTCCCGTGCTGGGGGATGCTGGAAAAGCTCGCGCCCACCTGGCTTGCCGGGATGCCCGCCATCATCAAGCCCGCCACCGCCACCGCGCAGGTGACTCAGGCGATGGTGAAAGCGATCGTCGAGAGCGGACTGGTGCCCGACGGCGCCATCAGCCTGATCTGCGGTGGCGCGGGCGATCTGCTGAACCAGCTCGACAGCCAGGACGTGGTAACGTTTACCGGATCGGCCAGCACCGGGCAGAGTCTGCGCGTCCACCCGAATATCGTCGCGCATTCCATTCCATTTACCATGGAAGCAGATTCTCTCAACTGCTGCGTGCTGGGTGAGGACGTGACGCCGGAACACCCGGAGTTTGCACTGTTTATTCGCGAAGTGGTGCGCGAGATGACTGCCAAAGCCGGGCAAAAATGTACCGCCATCCGCCGCATCATCGTGCCGGAAGCGCAGGTTGACGCCGTCAGCCAGGCGCTGATTGCGCGGCTGGAGAAAGTGGTCGTCGGCGATCCGGCCCAGGACGGGGTGAAGATGGGGGCCCTCGTCAACAGTGAGCAACGTGCTGACGTGCAGGAAAAAGTCGATCATCTGCTTGCCGCGGGCTGCCAGATCCGTCTGGGTGGTAAAGCTGATTTGCAGGCGGCTGGCGCATTCTTCCCGCCCACCCTGCTGTTCTGCCCGCAGCCGGACGAAACCCCGGCCGTTCACGCCACCGAAGCCTTTGGCCCCGTCGCCACCCTGATGCCGTACCGCAACACCGAACACGCCATGCAGCTGGCGCGGGCGGGCGGCGGCAGCCTGGCGGGAACGCTGGTTACGGCAGATACCCGCGTGGCGCGGCAGTTTATTGCCGGGGCCGCGCGCGCCCACGGACGTATTCAGATCCTCAACCAGGACTCCTCGAAAGAATCTACCGGCCACGGTTCACCGCTGCCGCAGCTGGTGCACGGTGGTCCGGGACGTGCGGGCGGCGGCGAAGAGCTGGGCGGCCTGCGCGCGGTGAAGCACTATCTTCAGCGCACGGCCATTCAGGGCAGCCCGTCCATGCTCGCCGCGATCGGTAAACAGTGGGTCCGTGGCGCGGAGGTGCAGGAAGATCGCGTTCATCCGTTCCGTAAATACTTCGAGGAGTTACAGCCGGGCGACAGCCTGCTGACCCCGCGTCGTACCCTGACGGAAGCGGATATCGTGAATTTTGCCTGCCTGAGCGGGGATCATTTCTACGCCCATATGGACAAAATTGGCGCGGCGGAGTCGATTTTTGGCGAGCGCGTGGTACACGGTTATTTCCTGATTTCCGCCGCGGCGGGGCTGTTTGTCGATGCCGGGGTTGGGCCGGTTATTGCCAACTACGGCATGGAAAACCTGCGCTTTATCGAGCCGGTCAAGCCGGGCGATACCATTCAGGTGCGCCTGACCTGTAAACGTAAAACGCTCAAGAAACAGCGCACTGCCGAGGAAAAACCCACCGGCGTGGTGGAATGGGCGGTGGAGATCTTCAACCAGCACCAGCAGGCCGTGGCGCTCTACTCCATCCTGACGCTGGTGGCGCGCCAGCAGGGTGACTTTGAATCAAAGCAATGGCATTAACCTTGCTGCCTCGAGTGTTTGAGCGCATCAAAATCAGCGGAAGGTAAAACAGGGACTGGTTGGCTTTGATTAATCAAACCATCCAGTCTGCCTGGTTTGGATAAGTAACAACCGGAAACACTATGCAAATTGACCATGTAGTCAGCATGGTTATTATTTAGCGCCGGGAATATTCCCGCGTTAAATTACATGGATGATTAACAGACTATGGCAATTCCTGTTTACCTTTTCTTAACTGACGATGGTGGCGCAAAAATTACAGGCTCGGTGGATGTTCGTTACCGCGAGGGAAGCATTGAGGTCACTGGCTTTACACACAATCTTCGCCTCCCAACCGATCCATTGACCGGGAAAATTACCAGCAAACGTAACCATGCCCCAGTCGTGTTTCAAAAAGAAATCGATTCCTCCTCCCCTTACCTGATGAAAGCCGTTGCGACTGGCCAAACCCTTAAAACGGCTGAGTTCAGGTGGTATCGCATTAATGACGCCGGGCAGGAAGTAGAATATTACAATATGCGTCTCGATAATATTCGCGTCGTTTCCGTCACGCCATTGATGCATGACATTAAAGACCCGATGAAAGAAAAACATAATCATCTTGAAGTCGTGGAGCTACGCTATGATAAAATAACATGGACATATTGCGATGGTAATATACAGTTTGCAGACTGTTGGGCTGAGCGTTAAATATGCGCACTCCTTCCTATTCAACACCCTATAATATTGCATCCTTTGCACCACCTGGCGTGGACGTGGTTAGCCACATGGTAATAGCGCGATTTCATGGTGGCCCCTCATTAATGACCTACATATGGTTTTATCAAATGGTCAGAAACCATGGTCCCTGGGATTACAAACAAGGCCGTGCAGAGTATGCTAATTTTGGCAATTTTCATTACGGTGCCGTTGGTGCGGCAGCAGGCATTCCTGAGGGAATTTTGCTCCGGGGGGCAGGTACTGCACAGATTCTCGCCGGGACAAGCGATCCTGCCGAGTTTGCAAAATTCCAGAACAATAATAATTACGGTGATGACCCAGTCGATCAGTTATGGATAAGGGCAGGAATAGATTATGCGCGACGTTCGGGTTTTTAACTGGCGAGCTGGTGTCATTATCTTTATTTTTCTTATATTCATTGCATACCCTTTCCGCGATCTGTTTTCCGTGTATGAAAATTTGCAGGAAAAAATCAAGGTTAACGATCGTTTAACTCTTTACATCACCCAGGTTGAGACGGGCTCACTGTCTAAAAACAGGTATCATATTTATCTCGTTGATGCGAAAAAAAGCCCGGAAGACTTCATGTCTAACATTAAAGATATCGATCCCGTCATGATCACCGATGATGATAAAGCTTCTGTGGCAATTAAAAATGGAGACATTTATCTTCGCGTTCGCGGTACGGTTTATTCGTTCACGACGGCAGGTTTCGATGTCCGCATGCATCTCGATAGCTCGCCTTACTGAAGCACACTTTATCTGTCACGGGGGTGTGATTTACCCCCGCTCTTTTTTTAACCTGGCAAGACTGACAAACAACCTGGCAGATGCAGGCAAACGCTTTTCGTGCGCGCCTGTCAGGATAAGGCTAACACAACACAATAAACACAACAAGATGAGGTCTGCGATGGGAAGCAATTCTTCTTTTTCTGCCCGTAGAACGGCACTGGCCATGGCCGTTGCGCTCTGTTGCGCCTGGCAATCCCCTGTTTACGCTCACGGCAGCGAGGCGCATATGGTCCCGATGGACAAAACGCTTCAGGCGTTTGGCGCGGACGTGCAGTGGGATGATTACGCCCAGATGTTCACCATCGTCAAAGACGGTGCCTTTGTGAAGGTCAAACCCGGCGCAAACACCGCCATCGTTAACGGCAAACCGCTGACGCTCCAGGTGCCCGTGGTGATGAAGAACAATAAGGCCTATATCCCGGAGACCTTTATCAACGATGTCTTTCAGTCCGGTCTTGATCAGACATTCCAGGTTGAAAAAAGCCCCCACCCGTTAAACGCGCTGACGGCTGATGAAATCAACCAGGCCGTAGCCATTGTGAAAGCCTCAGCGGATTTTAAACCCAATACCCGCTTTACCCAGATTGCGCTGGCGGAGCCAGAAAAAGCCAAAGTCTGGGACTTCGTCCTTAACGGCACGGCGGTGGATGCGCCCCGCCAGGCCAATATCATCATGCTTGATGGTAAACACATCATCGAAAGCCGGGTGGATCTGAAGGAGAAAAAGATCCTCCGCTGGGAGCCGATCAAAGACGCGCACGGCATGGTGCTGCTGGATGACTTCAATACCGTGCAGCAGATCATCAATGAAAGCCCGGAGTTTGCCGCCGTGCTGAAAAAGCGCGGCATTACCGACCCGAAGAAAGTGATCACCACTCCGCTTACCGTCGGCTTTTTTGACGGCAAGGATGGGCTGAAACAGGAAGACCGCCTGCTGAAAGTGATCAGCTATCTCGACGTGGGCGACGGTAACTACTGGGCGCACCCGATCGAAAACCTGGTTGCGGTGGTGGATCTCGAGCAGAAGAAAATCCAGAAGATTGAGGAAGGCCCGGTCGTGCCGGTGCCGCTCACGCCGCGCCCGTATGATGGCCGCGACCGCGTTGAAATGGTGAAAAAACCGCTGGAGATTATCGAGCCGGAAGGCAAGAACTACACCATCACCGGGGATAGGGTGCACTGGCAGAACTGGGATTTTCATCTGAGCCTGGACTCACGCGTCGGCCCGATAATTTCCACCGTGACCTATAACGACAACGGCAAAAAGCGACAGGTGATGTATCAGGGGTCGCTCGGCGGCATGATTGTGCCGTACGGCGACCCGGATATCGGCTGGTAATTTAAGGCCTACCTGGACTCCGGCGACTACGGCATGGGGACCCTGACCTCCCCGCTGGTGCGCGGCAAGGATGTTCCGTCTAACGCCGTGATGCTCAACGAAACCATCCCGGATTACACCGGCGCGCCAATGGAGATCCCCCGGGCGATCGCCATTTTCGAGCGTTACGCCGGGCCGGAATATAAGCATCAGGAGTTAGGTAAACCCAACGTCAGCACCGAACGCCGCGAGCTGGTGGTGCGCTGGGTCAGCACCGTGGGTAACTACGATTACATCTTCGACTGGGTATTCCACGAAAACGGCACCATCGGCATTGATGCAGGGGCTACGGGCATTGAAGCGGTGAAAGGCGTGCAGACGAAAACCATGCATGATGCCACCGCGAAGGATGACACCCGATACGGAACGCTGATCGACCATAATATTGTCGGTACCACCCACCAGCACATCTACAACTTCCGTCTGGATATGGACGTGGACGGCATCAACAACAAGCTGGTGGCCATGGATCCGGACGTCAAACCGAACACCGCTGGCGGACCGCGCACCAGCACCATGCAGGTGAATCAGTATGATATTGATACCGAACAGCAGGCGGCGCAGAAGTTTGACCCGGGCACCATCCGCCTGATGAGCAACACCAGCAAAGAGAACCGCATGGGCAACCCGGTCTCGTATCAGATCATCCCTTACGCGGGCGGTACGCACCCGGTCGCGTCCGGCGCGAAGTTTGCCCCGGACGAGTGGATTTATCACCGCCTGAGCTTTATGGATAAACAGCTGTGGGTGACGCGTTACCATCCCGTCGAGATGTACCCGGAGGGAAAATACCCGAACCGTTCCACGCACGATACCGGCCTCGGCCAGTACAGCAAAGATAACGAGTCGCTGAACGATCAGGATAACGTCATCTGGATGACCACCGGCACCACCCATGTCGCCCGCGCCGAGGAGTGGCCGATAATGCCGACGGAATGGGTGCACACGTTACTCAAGCCTTGGAATTTCTTTGACGAGACGCCAACGCTCGGCAAGAAAAAAGTCGAGATAAAATAAGCAAACGCCGGGCGCAATGCCCGGTTTTTTTGTGCAGACATTTGAGGAATAATCGAGCCTGTTTATAGTTAATATTACCTGGCTTTAGCGAGCTATCCACCGGACGGGAAGTAAACCATAATGGAAAAAAGACACAACGCAACGCCAGAACCTGCGACATGGCCTACCCGTAAATCAATGGTTGTTCACGGGCTGGCCGTGAACCTGCCGTGGCTCGCCTTTGTGAATGCCAGCTTTGCCCTTATGGTCCTGCTGCGCAATTCGCTGTTCGGCCATATCGATGCCCTGCTGCACATCAGCCCCCCGCTGCGGCAGATGATTGACGCCTCCATGCTGGGCGTGGTGATCCTTTCCGGGGCGCTGGTGATCATGGCCTGGCGCCACATCCGCGGCGTCAGCGCCGTTTTGTTTATGTGCAGCCTGCTGTGGTCGATAAGTTGTTACTGGTTTATCAACGTCTTACATCTTCCGCATCCCTGGCCTATATTCGTTACCCTGCTGATGGCCGGTATGACCGCGCTCTATTTTCACCCGGTGGCGCTGCTCTGCTTCACCGTTCCGCTATGGATAAGCCTGCCCGTTGCCAGCATGCTGCTGAATCAGGAAATTAATTATCGCTTTGCCGGGCTGTGGGTGGTGTTCACGTTCATTCTCGTGTGCGGGCGCTATATCCTGTTGAGCTGGTTTGAAGAGGCGTGGCGTCGCAACCAGCAGAATCAGCGTTTGATTTCACGGCTGGATGCGCTGGCCCATCAGGACCCGCTGACGAAAACGGCCAACCGGCGGGCGATGGAGCTGGTGCTGGAAAACGCCGTGGAGCAAGGCAAACGCTTCGCGGTGCTGATGCTGGATGTCGATTACTTCAAACTGTATAACGACACCTACGGTCACCAGGCCGGAGATGCGTGCCTCGCGCGGGTGGCAGAGGTGCTGAACACCTCGGTGCGCACGCCAGAGGATGTGGTTTCGCGCTACGGTGGTGAGGAGTTTGTGGTGATCCTCTTTGACTGCGAAGAAAGCATTGCTGAGAATGTCGCCGCGCGGATCCAGGCTGGCCTGCGCACCGCAGCCATTCCGCACAGCGCGTCGAAGGTGAGTGAATATGTGACGGCGAGTATGGGCATTGCAGACTATTCCGCAGGACTGGCTGGCCCGGAAATCATCGCCCGCGCCGATGCGGCGCTTTACAGGGCGAAGGAGGCCGGGCGGGATCGGTGGTCGCGTTAAATAATGCCAGGTGGCGGCTACGCCTTACCCGGCCTACGGGATCGGTTTCGTAGGCCGGGTAAGCGCAGCGCCACCCGGCGTTTTTTTAATACCGCACACATACCGACTTAGTTTCACACCAGCCGTCCAGCCAGTCGGGGCCGAAATCGCGCCCGGTGCCGGACTGCTTCATGCCGCCGAACGGCAGGTTGGCGTCTATCAGCGTGTGGCTGTTCACCCACACGGTTCCGGCCTGTAACCTGTCGGTATACGCCAGCGCTTTACTGATATTCTGCGTCCAGACGCTGGCCGTTAAGCCATATTCAGTGTCATTCGCCAGCTGAAGCGCCTCTTCCCCATCGGCTACACGAACAAGGTTCACCACCGGCCCGAAGACCTCTTCACGCGTCAGTCGCAGATGATTATCCGGGTTGACCACCAGCGTTGGCGAAACGTAATAGCCTTTGCCGTCTGGCCCCCGGTTCCCGGCGATCAGCTCCGCATTGTGCGCCTTCGCCTCATCCAGGAACGCCTGAACCTTATCGCAATGGGCGCGCGACACCAGCGGGTTGATAAATGCATCCGGCGACATGCCCGGCCCGACGCTGAGGGATTTCACGGCCTGTTCAAACCCGCTGACCAGCGTGTCAAACAGCGGAGCCTCAATATAAATGCGCGAGCTGGCCGCGCAGACCTGCCCCTGATTCAGGAAGCTGCCGGTCATCAGCCCTTCAATCACCCACGCCGGATCGGCATCTTTCAGCACGATGGCCGGGTTTTTGCCGCCCAGCTCCAGCGTCACACCCGTTAGCGTGTCCGCCGCCGCGCGGGCAATCTGCTTGCCCGTCGCCGTCGAACCGGTAAAGCTCACTTTGGCAATGCGCGGGTGCGAGGTCAGCGCCGCGCCACAGACGGCGCCACTGCCGGTTACCACGTTGAACACGCCCTCCGGGATCCCCGCCTCGCTCGCCAGTTCCGCCACCCGTAACAGGGTGAGCGGCGTGGTTTCCGAGGGTTTGATCACGATGGAGCAACCTGCCGCCAGCGCGGGCATCACTTTCCACATGCCAATCATCAACGGGAAGTTCCACGGCACAATCCCCGCCACGACGCCCACCGGCTCTTTACGCGTCCACGCCTGATAACGCGCGCCCTGCGGCAGTGGAATTGAAAGATCGAGAGTTTTACCGGCAATTTTGGTGGTCAGCCCTGCCGTGTAGCGCATCCAGTTCAGGGTGCAGCCCACCTCGAAGGCGCGGGAAATGTTAATCGATTTCCCCTGCTCCAGGGTTTCGAGCTGTGCCAGCTCTTCGCCATGCTGCTCCACCAGATCCGCAAACCGCAGCAGGATGCGTTCCCGCTCTGCCGGCAGCCGCCCGGCCCAGCTTCGGGCGACAAAGGCACGCCAGCCAGACATCACCGCACGATCGACATCATCGACGCTGGCATCGGCGGTGGAGGCAATAACCTCTCCGGTCGCCGGGTTGTAGACGTTCAGACGCTTTTCGCTATCGGATGCCGCCTGACGCCCTTCGATCCACAGGCCGTGCTGGCGATCTAAAAACTGCTGCACGCCTGGCAGGATGGCGACGTGTGATTCGGACATAGGATACTCCTTCGTTATGCTTCGCAGGGTGTGTATGCAGTCTAAGAGGGGATTCGCATTCCTGCTTTTGTCTGTGTGACATTCGCTTTGCCAGCTGTGACAGGCTCCGCAAATCGTGATAATTCCCGCTTATATCGCTGTAACCGTTGAGTGTTCTTTCCTATAGTCAGCCTCGTAGCCCTGACAAAATGCAACATAAATGCAACAATGCGAAAACAGTGACGGTGCAGCGAGAACATCAATGGCGTGTGCAAGCGAACAGGACAATTTTCAGCAGTGGCTGGCGCAAATTAACCAGGTTTGTGGGCGCTTTGCGGCACGACCGTTAGAGGGGGCGTTTCTCGGCGAGCTGGAAACCAGCTACACCCAAAGTCTGAAGCTGAGCACGGTGACCGCCGCAGGCGTTAACCTGTTTCGCACCCGTCAGGAGATCAAAAACGGCAACGACGCCTGGTTCTACACCGTGTTTCAGCTGGAAGGCAGCGCCGGAATCGAACAGGACGACCAGCGCGCGATGCTGAAAGCCGGGGATATCACGCTGATTGACGCCTCCCGCCCGTGCTCCATTAACTGGCAGGAGCGTTCCCGCCAGATTTCGCTGCTGCTCCCGCGACAAATCATTGAGCAACACGCGCGTTTTCAGGAAGTGAGGTGCGCGCTGCCCCTCTCCCGCAGTCTGCCTACCGTACAGCTGAGCTACCGACTGCTACAGGAGAGCATGGGCAATGCCGATCTCAGCGCCAGTGAAAGCGAAGCGGCGCTTGAGGCGATGGTGTGTCTGCTGCGTCCGGCCTTCCAGCAGCGTGACGAGGAGCTGCCGCGCAAGGAGCGTCAGTTCCGCCACGTTCTGTCCCTGATTGATGATCATATTCAGTCGGAGGCGTTAAGACCGGAGTGGATAGCTTCAGAGAGCGGCATGTCCGTGCGTAGCTTGTACCGCATGTTTGCCGGGAAAGGGCTGGTGGTAGCGCAGTATATTAAGAACCGTCGCCTCGATTTATGCGCTCAGGCGCTGCGTTCCATCAGCGATGACGAAAAGCTGGCGGGGATTGGCTACAGCTGGGGTTTCACCGACCATAGCCATTTTTCCACCGCCTTTAAGCAGCGTTTCGGGGTTTCGCCGGGCGAATACCGTAAGCGTCACCGCTAGCTATTTTTTCAGCCACTTGCCGTTAATTCCCTTCACGTACTCACCCGGCTGCGCGCGGGCCACCAGCTTTTGCCCCGCCATTTTCGCCACCTCGTCGACGGGCAAATTATTGCTGTCAGCCAGCTGCTGGTAACTTTCCGTGCGTGCGGCGTTGATACGGTTCACCAGCGCCAGGGTTTCAGCGTCGTGCTGAACGGGCGCAAGATAGCCGCTCAGGGTTTCCCCTACGCGCCCCTGGGCACGCGCATCGTTGAGCGTAAGCGTGGCGGCATGAACATTCATCCCCAGCGCGAGTAACATCAGAGCTAATCGTTTCATGGCATCCTCAGAACAGATCGCTGCGGGATTTCAGCAGGGCTTCAACGTCTTTATCCACCTTGATATGGATTTCATGCTCGATTTTCACGTTCATGTTGATGGTGATCGGCTCTTTGGGCGCCGCCACTTCAATGCGCGGCGTGCAGCCTGACAGCAGCGCGACGACGGCCACGGTGAGTACACCAGCCCTCTTTTTCATTGTTGTTCCTCACTTTCCTTGCCTGTCGAACCGCGGAGAAGGGGTATCGCCGCATGTTGCTCAAACCATGTTTGCAGATTGTCCCCAAAGCGCAGGCTGCGCCAGAGGGTAAAAATGTTCTCTTCATGGGTGTAATTCAGGTTTACGAAACTGCTTTTGCCTTCGACGCGGCTGGTGCCTTTAATGGCCGCCTGCATGGTTAACACACCCAGATTATCCACATTGAGTTTTGTCCACGACTGCGAAATTTCCATATAGCGGAGCCAGTTGATCGCCGCCCCGGCAACCATATTGTCTTTCACAATGGCATCCGCCGTGTCCTGGTCGATGCGCAGCGTCATCGGCCCCGGGTTAGTCAGCCAGCCATCTTTAATGATCCATTTTTCATTGTCCAGCCAGAACGGCAGCGCGCCGCTCACCGGGCCGGACATGGCAAACTGCTTCGGATTCACCGCGCTTATCAGTTCGCTGGAGGAAATATTATCCACGCGCAGTAAAGCCGGATCGTGCTGCGGCATTCTCAACTGCTGCATGGTGATTTTCCCGCCGAGCGCTTCCACCTTCACGTTGGTGAGCAGGAGCGGGTTCGCTTCGGTCCAGGGATAATCGCCCTGGAGATCCGCGGTGATATTTCGGGCTGTGACCAGGTTTTTCACCTCGTCGATTCGTAACGTTACCGGCCCGCGCGTGCCCAGCGACCAGGTGCCCTGGCTTAAGCGGAACGGCAGAACAAAATCCACGCCGTTGATTTCGTTATCCGGCATCCACGCGCTGCCCGCTTTCAGCACCCCGTGCCCCCCGGCCTCAAACCCCTGATCGGGAGCCGCGGAGAAAGCCAACTGCGCGTACATTTCGCCGCCGCGCAGGGCCATTTTCCAGTCTGGCGGGATCAGCGGCTGAAACACCGTAAGAGACTGTTTTGGCCACCAGGCCTGACCGCGAAGGCGTTCGCCGTCCCAGCGTCCATTCACCTGGACCGGGCCGATGTCGTCCGCATGCAGGTTCCCTTTAAACCGGAACACCGTCGGGTCTGTCCCGTCAACGCTGAAGGTCAAAACGGACGGCGGCAGCACGCTTCCGCCTGAAAAGCTTGTTTGCCCGGCATTGAGCGCGAGCGCGCCGCTAAAGGTGGGGTTCTCCGGGTCCCGCGACCAGCGCACCGGGTGATCCAGCACCAGGCGCGGCTTGCTGACCAGCATCGTGCCGTACTGCAATTTGTCGAACCCCGTGGAAAGATCGGTCAGTTCGATAACGTTGTCGCGCCACTCCCCGGTTCCCCGGACATCCCAGCGCGCGTTCATCGGCGTGAAGTTGCCTTTACCCCAGTAACGCCACTGCCACACACCGTTGTCCGGTAAAAAGTCGTTAGCCTGGCCGTCCAGATGCAGCTCAAAATCGCCCATCTCGTTTTCATGCGCCCGCAGAATGGCTTGCAGGCGGCCGTCCACGCCCTTCTGCGTGAGCTTCACGCCCGCCAGCGGCCAGCGGATCTCATCGATATCCAGCGAGTCGATGATGCGCCCGCGCGAGCGCAATAATGCGCCGGGTTCAAACGTAAGCTGCGGATCGTAAAGGCTGCCGGTCAGCATCGCCGGGAGTCTGGCATACAGGATCAGATCGTTTTGCTTGGCTTCCCCGCTCAGGTGCAGCGGCATAGCGCTGTTTTCCATACTGAGCGAGCCGGGACCGATATTCAGCACCGCGTTGCCCTTACCCGCATCTCCCTCGGTCAGCACGTTGAGCCGCCCTGTGAAGGTGGCTTTCTCCAGCCCCTGCTGCCAGTTATCCACTTTCAGCCCGACGCGACCGCTCATCGGCATACCGGAGGCTGACCAGTTCCAGCGTCCGTCGCTGATGGTCAACTGCTGAGCGGTGATCTGCCACGGTAAATCGAGCAGCGGATCGGGGTTGTCCCGCGCCATGACCACCAGCTGGCCCTGATTGTCCTCCCAGTCCAGATCGGCATCGACCAGCGAGGATAACTGTGGCACGTTAAAGGTCGCGACCGTATGCCCTTTCACCGGCACGCCGTCCGGTACCAGCGGCAGGGTAAATTCACCGACCAGCTTCACGGGCTGCGGCTGATCCGGCAGTTGCACATCGAACTGGCTGATGGAGAGGGTCTGGCCGCGCAACTGCCCCTTAATGCTCACCTGCTCGCCTTTATAGGTGATGTCCTGGCGGGCTGGCGTCAGTGAAGCATGCAGCTCCCCCTCCCACTGCTGCCAGGGAGAAAGGGTAAAACGGTGGATGGTCAGCCAGGTGTTGGGCAGGATGGCCTGCCACTGCGCCAGCGTTTTCGGCGCTACCGTTGAGGGCGCCGATTGCGGTAATTTGCTCAGGCAGACAGAGTTAAGTGTAAGTGCGCCAATATCCAGATCCCAGCGGCTGGGATGTGACAGGGTCACGTTTTCCACGCGGGCAATTTCACACTCTTCTACCAGATAGCGGAGATCGGGGATGATCAGGGCGTGGCGCGTGAGCCGTGGGCTTTTTTCAAAGGCGATGCGCGTTCCGACGGGAAGCCAGATCCCGGCAAGCGTGGGTACCCACTGGGCGAGCGTCATCAGCAGCGTCAGCGGCACAAGAAATAGCAGCAGTAATAGCGCGATTGCGGCTTTGTATTTACCCTTCATGGGCAGTTAATATCCTGATTTTGCGAAAAAAAATAAGCCGTTCTTGCCGCTCATTGTCGCATGTTTAGCCAGTCAGTTGAAGGTAATGCCATTTTTAAGAGTAGATGCTCTACAATAATTCATAGAACTTATTGATTTCAATGAATTTTGAAAAATTGTAAGATAATTTTAAACATGCTAACGTGGTTCCAAAATCACTGGAGAAAGTCTTATGAAACTCGCGGTATATAGCACAAAGCAGTACGACAAAAAGTATCTGCAACATGTTAACGAGACGTACGGTTTCGATCTTGAATTTTTCGACTTTCTGCTGACTGAAAAGACGGCTAAAACCGCCCACGGCTGCGAAGGCGTGTGTATCTTCGTTAACGACGACGGTAGCCGACCGGTGCTGGAAGAGTTGAAAAAACAGGGCGTGAAATACATTGCCCTGCGCTGCGCGGGCTTTAACAACGTCGATCTCGATGCCGCCAAAGAGCTGGGTCTGAAGGTCGTTCGCGTCCCGGCCTATTCTCCGGAAGCCGTGGCAGAACATGCGGTCGGGATGATGATGTCGCTCAACCGTCGTATTCACCGTGCCTATCAGCGAACCCGTGATGCTAACTTCTCTCTGGAAGGGCTGACCGGCTTTACCATGTACGGTAAAACCGCAGGCGTCATCGGTACCGGCAAAATTGGCGTGGCCGCCCTTCGCATCCTGAAAGGATTTGGCATGCGCCTGCTGGCGTTTGATCCGTACCCAAGCGCCGCTGCGCTGGAGCTGGGCGTGGAGTATGTCGATTTGAAAACGCTCTTCTCGCAGTCTGACGTTATCTCTCTGCACTGTCCGCTGACCCCGGAAAACTATCATCTACTTAACCAGTCGGCGTTCGATCAGATGAAAGACGGCGTGATGATCATCAATACCAGTCGCGGCGGGCTGATCGACTCTCAGGCGGCTATCGAAGCGTTGAAAACGCAAAAAATCGGCGCGTTGGGTATGGATGTGTACGAAAACGAACGCGATCTGTTCTTTGAGGATAAATCTAACGACGTGATTCAGGATGACGTGTTCCGTCGCCTGTCTGCCTGTCATAACGTGTTGTTCACCGGTCACCAGGCGTTCCTGACCGCCGAAGCGCTGATCAGCATTTCGGAAACCACGCTGGGGAATTTGCGTCAACTCGAAAAGGGCGAAGCGTGCCCGAACGCGATAGTGTAACCTGGTAAGCCGGGTGAGGGCTTACGCCCTGCCCGGCCCGGGCGTTAACTGAACGCCCCGCTGCCTTTTCCGCCGCTGGTGTCACCCCCCATCCCTAAGAAGCATGACATTGTCGCGGCCATCATTAGTGAATTAACGGATCAAAAATGACGGTTACTGCCCCACGATAAACATCAGGCCGCGTATTCAACATCGTATCGACATCTTTTTGTTCAATAAGGAAATCAATACTGCCCGATTTCTCCTGACCAAATACATTAGTCAGAAATAAATTCTTTGTGAGATCTTTGCCAACGGCGAGACGGCTTCTTACCACTCCTGTTCCTGTTTTACTATCAACAATATTATCCGGTAACGTCAGTAAAGCCTGCACGGGCACCCTTTGAGAAGGTAATTTATCACTCCTCAGGGCGCAGTCTGAACCGATGTTTTGTTCACACTGAAGATATACCGTGAATGAACCTGAACTGGACAAGTTAAATTTGCTTTGGCCCGTCAGGTTGGGTGTAATACGATTTACCATCCACCGCTCCCAGCGCGCATCACCTTGCCCGGCAGTGCAAACTTTACCGGGCTCACACGGCAAAAGGGAAACGTTGTAATTATCAGCTGTTGTACTCAGCTTTAGTTCATGGTTTACCGAAAGTGTGAAATTTAACACGAGCGTAGTATCTGATGGCTCGTAATTATCCCCAAAATCAATTTCGCCACCAGGACCAACATTGAGCACCATCTCTCCTTTATAAACACCTGAACTCATCTGTAATGGGTTAGGTGTACTCAGCTCATAACCCATGCTGATAGTATTAATAAGATGGGGCTCTCCTGTTAAATCCGTTTTCGCAGTTTTATAACACGCAACATCCCTGTTCGGTACTTTCCACATAAAAAGATAAGATCCTGCTGGATAAGCACCAACCCCGGAATTCGAGCATGGAGAGGCGGCGTAAACAAACGAACCTCCATTCCAGGCTTGTTGATGTTCTGTCAGACTCCACGCTCGTAGAGTATTATATCTGGCTGAAAACGCACTCATTCTAAACTTAAGCGTGCTGGCCTCCCCTGTTTCACTATTTCTGACGACAATGTCTCGCCATGCCCCAGGCAAACCAAAGTAGATCCCCATTCTTGGTTCTGAGTTTGCGGTCAGCCCTGACGTAACCAGTGACGCCGTAATTCCACCCATATTGATACTAAATGTTTGATTATTTCCACATACACTAGGATAATTTACACAGTAACCGGACTGCGGTGTAGTGTTAACAAATTTATCATTCGATGGGTCTGACATTGATGGCGAAAACGAAGCCGTAATGTTTACGGTGGCAGCCTGCAACGGTAACGCAAATAAGTAAAACGCAAAGAGTCGCTTTTTCATAATAAACACTTTTGGGGATGGAATTATAAACTCGCTTCGGAAGAAAGCGCTTACGGTATGATTTTTAGTTCGTTAATTCATCACGCTGCACTTGAGCGCATCGACAAAACGAATAGCATTAGTCCCGGCATCATCTGTCGCAGGAATACTGCATTTGAGCGGCGGTTTTCCTCCTTCCTCTTTTAATAGTAAGGTTTTGTTTTTTGCACCTGTCTCTAACGTCAACACCCCTTCTGCGTTTATTACCGCCCCGCTGATATCACTTTCCACGAAACGGTTTTTTAGCAGCTCTCCTTGTTCATTCTGCAAAGTGCCTACAAGCGTATAGGTTTTCACTGCTTTCACTTTTACGTATTGCACGCTTCCCTTATTAAGCTGAACACTCTGTTGTTCAGGGAAGACCCGGACACTATCGCCCCCCGTCGCGCTAAACTGGATGACGTCTTTTTTCCACTGTTCCGCCTGCACCACATTTCTGCCAGGCAACAGACGCGTTTCTGACATCTTCCCGGAGGCCAGGATACCGATGTCATTGTGGTCCGAGTCAACATCAACGATGAGTGCTGCCCCGGTGCTGCGGCTGGCACTCCCGCTGGAGGATGCCAGTTTTCCCCCTCCAAGCATAAGCACCTGGCTGAGGTTGCCCCCTGCTGTGTTTGAGCTGTTTTGCGTATGGTGCTGCACCCAGCCGTCAGCGCTGACGAACGGGGTATCTACAGATCCGTTTGCATTAAGGACTGTATTTTTCGCGCTGTAGGACACACCGGCGCCCACGGTGCGAAGCGTACTGCTCTCATCAGGCTGGTACTGGTAGCTGAGGCTGGAGTAGCCGTGATTCTGGTTCATACCCGTTTCAGCTGACACCAAGTGTCGCGAGGATGGTGCGAGCGACAGGCTCAGCCCCACCGACATGCCGTGGTCCCGACGCCCGTTGCTAAACCCGGGGCGATCCCAGGCACTGACCCGAAAATTCATGTTACGCCCTGCAAGCGTTCCCAATGTGGTGGTAGCAACATCGGCCCCAAAGCCCTGCCGCCAGGCCGTTTCTGTATATTGTCCATTTACCGTCAACGAGGTTGTCCAGGGCAAACGCAGCGATAATGACGCCCCCCAGGTATCCCCTTGCTGGCGATAACGTGTCTGGTGACCATAAACGTCGGTGGTCGTCGAACGCCAGTACAGGCTGGCAGCCCCTCCTCCCGGGATAGTACGGTAATAGCGGATATCGGTATTCTGGTTTGACTGAACGTCATTATTTCCCGTCGTGTACTGGGCAAACAGCGAATCACTGGGCGTGAGCGTAATGTTACTTCTGACCCGCACCTGATGCTCATTCTCAGTTGCCGCCCCGCTCACCCCCATGACCACCCGCGGGTGGACAAGATAGTCAATGCCGCCACCGGCCGCCGCAGGATGAGGGTTATCGTCGCCATAACGGGTGCCAGTACCGATGGTTTGCTGCTGTCCGCCCCACAGGTTCATTCGCCAGCGCTTGTCAGGGTTGTTCCAGCCCTGAGGTTTATAAATCTGGGCCTGCTGGGTGTCGACGGTCTTGCCATTTTCAATAATTTTTATCGTGATGTCGTAGATACCGCCCGGCAGACGGCGCGTGTCCAGCGCCTGCACACCCGTTTCGAGCTGTTGCGTATGGATGAGCCGCCCGTCGCGCCAGACTTCCGCAACGGACTGATTCTGTCCTGTCACATAGACCGGCCAGGCGCTGACGCTGTCGCCGTTAATCAGTAAGGCGTCGGATGTTCCCCACATGGCCCCCACAACCGTGTCATACCCGAACCCGGACATCTCAACGTTGCCCGTATCGCTGTCGGGAGTGAAAAAGCCGAGGCGAACGAAATGTCCCGGCAGCTCTTTCTGGGAATACAGTTCGTAGAGTGTGCTGCTGCTGTACTGGTATTGCCCGTCAGTACCAGAAGACTGGAATGACACTCGCTGGCTCCAGCCCAGCAACGACGCGGTAAGCGATGAGTTAATACCCCAGCTACGCGTGTTATCACTGTTGGTGGCAGTGATATCGTTGTACATAATCATTCCGCCGGGCATTTTTTCCGGCAGCGAGATAAAACTGTTCTCGGTTCGTGCTGTTTCATAATGTGCGGTGTACAGTTTCAGAATCGAGCTATCGAGCAGATACTCTGCTGCCATCAGACCTGACGGACACTGTGTGGTACATTCACCCACTGATATGCCTTTATTGAGAACCTCTTTCCACCGGTTCCTGACATCCGAATCGACGCTTTCTGACTCCTCAATGGTACGTATAAGACGAACATCACCGCTTTCCGTTAATGAAATCGCAGCCTCGAATAAAAGGGTGTCATTCAGATATACCTGAGCCATCACTTCGGACTCATAAAAGTAACGTCTGAAATCCTCAGGGAGAGCTCGCATGTTCGCGGCCAGCGTCATATTTGCTTCTGCGGAAAAAAGAGGGCACACGGTTAATAGCAACACGATTTTTTTCATAAAAAAGCCGCTGCTGGAAAACAGCGGCCTCCTCTGTCAGGTAATAAAACGCGTCAGAAATTAAGGAGTCACAGCGACAACAGGCTCGAAAATCATCGCAACTGAGCCGGTAAACATCCCGTTCACGGTCAGAGCGGCATCATCGGCCTGGGTGATTTTCAGTGAAGTACGACCCCCTGCTTTCGCCGCACTTTCGCTTACCACTTCCGTTGCGGTTTTGCTGAGTGGCGTATTGTTAAAGCTCACAGCCAGCGGAATAACATCGGTACCATTAGAAAGCTGGGGTTTGCCGTCAGAATTGAGGTTACCGGTCAGGGTCGCCTGAATTGCGCCAGCCGTATTTTTGTACTGGAACTGCTTCTCAAAAATTTGCAGCTTGCTGCTGGCGATGTCATATCCCATGTCCTGGGTCTGATCGATCCAGCCTGCATCAACCGGGATCACCTGGAAGGTATCTGAAGGTACGGTGGCCGACAGGTTAATAGTGTAACTCTGGCTCTCAGCTGCATTCGCTGCGCCGGTCATTGCGGCACAAGAGATAAATGCAGCAGCCAGCGTAGTTTTAATAGCATTAAATTGACGATTCATAAAAACTCCTTAAGGTTATTTCGTCCAGAACGCGCACTAAAATGTGCTAATTAATTCAACAGGTGTCAGAATGACTTCGCCTGTTTATTGTTTCCCTCGATGAGAGTGAAATTGGTTTTAAACCCATTTTTCCCAGCCACAGAATAACTCCGGCCTGGCAAAATAAATTCGCGGCTCACTTCTCCGCAATCCGTATTTGCGGACTTGCACTGACGTATATCTTCAAGGACAACCGTTGCATTGCCTTTGTTTACGACACTCACACCACCTGAGTCACTCTGCTTAATAAGGGTGTTGAAAGCGGGTTTCTCTGGCTGCACAATCACCACCGTCCCATACCCCGTAAGGATATTTACGCCTGCCTGAAGTGTTTCTTCCCGATATTGCCCTGCGGCCTTGCTATCTAATCCGAAACCATCTTCTGCCTGTGGCATTACGGGTGTAAACCTGACTCTAAAATAACGTTCTTTATCCCGGACACCTGGCCACATAACGCGCGCAGATTGAAATCCATTGGGAGGAATAATCATCCTTAATGGTGTGACAACGAGCCGATTTTTTTCAAGCACGTTACCTGACATTTCTTTCACAGGCGTTTCATTATTTGGCGTATTTTTCTGCCCGGGATGGATTTCGAGCAATTCAACTCTGACAAACGCAGTGGAGTCCCCACTGTTATATATACGTTTAGTCAAACTATGACTGTCAGGAGTCAGAACATCATACATACTGCCAATGCCTATCATTGGCGCAGCATTAACGGAGGTGGAGATCATCCCGAAAGATAAAACCACTCCTGCCGCATTGAAAAAATTTTTAAATTTCATGCCTGTACGCTCACCGTTCAGTATCTGCTTTGGCGTTGATTTTGACTGCGAAAACTTTACCACCAAAGCACTTCGGCGGAACCATTATATTAAAATCATCGATTTTATAGGATAAAATGCTGTTATATAAAATTATAAAGGAACATGATCTGCATTACGGGACACTGCATAGGAAATTTCTTAGAATCAGTATCAGGAAGAGTAATATTCAAAGTAGCCAAAGGGCTTTTGTATCGAGGGAAATGAGCGATTATGCTTTTTATCATTGAGGATCGTGTTTACTTTCGTATCGACGATGGCGCACTGTGGGAGAAAAATGACGAAGGAGCCAAGGTCATTCTCAGCCCGATCGTTGCCAGACTGCTGCACCTGTTTTTGCAGGAAAAAGGCAGAGTCGTGACAAGGGAAGAAATCATGAATTATGTTTGGGAGAAGCATGGATTAGAACCTTCCAATAACAGTCTCAATCAATATGTCTCCCAGCTGCGTAAGTTGATGGCTCATTTTCAGCTTCCCGATGAAACCCTCAGAACAGTACCCAGAGAGGGTTTTATACTCAGTCATGAGTTAACGATTAGAACAGAAAATGATTCATTATCTTTCACTCCGGCATCATTGAGTGAAGAATCACATCACCTCAAGCAAAAAATTAAGCCGCCAATGGGCTATTGGGCGATCTTTTTTCTACTGCTGGTTCTCATCGCCACGCCTGTGGTGGTAATCTTTTCCACTGATATGATGCATAAACAAAGTATGTCCATTACACCGACTAAAATAGGACACGTTGGGAATTGCCCGGTCTATGCCGTGCTGATGGGGCGAAATGCGCAATTAAACGAGGCGCTTTCCTCTGCTAAAGATTATATCGGACAAAACAACATCTCCTGCAACGATGACAGCATCCTTTACTTTTTCTCCACCGGAGGGGTACTGAAGAATCAAAGTGGAAGAGCATTCTTATCACATTGCTATATGAAGGATAATGAAATTATTTCCTGTATGGATTACGCCTATCATTCCTGGATGTAAACAATGAACAACGTAAAATTCCTGTTGAAAAACAGAAAATTCATTATTTTTATGCTTCTTTTGCTTATCTTCATGGTGGGTGTTGTCACCAGTCTTCAGTATCGCCATCGGCTTCTTATCGACTGTGATTCAGATTTTGTTTTTCGCGCTCCGCAAAATCAGTATGAGATGAAAGGAACAATGAAGTTGAAAATGGATCGTGACAGACAGGGTCACATCAGAATTGACGGAGTAGTGACGTCGCCTGACGGTAAGACCTGGATAAGTCGTGATGCTATTTTCACGTACCATAAACTGAATGCGACCTCCTTCAGAATGGACAATCTCAGGATTATCAAAGGTGAACGGGACACGGCATCGGACAAACATTTTGCTGAGAACTTTTACTCGCTGGTAGTTAAAACGCGCCGGGTTCTGACAATACATCGTATCGAGAATGGTTACCTGGTAGGTAATTATCGCGCCCCTGTCTTTATGTGTATTACCCCTTAAGACCAAGGTTGGTCTGAGATTAGCGGCCCACGCAGCGTTGCCACGGTACGTTGAAGGCCGCATACGCGACCTTTTTAAACTAGATGAGTTTGATTTTTACCTCATACCCCTCGAGGCCTGTCATGGCTTCACGAGCGATAAACTCAATTTCAGACACTTCCTGCCCTGTTTTTTTACGTAACTCTGAAATTTTTTTGGTTATAAGCGCTGAAATTTCTTCTTCTGCCTTGTGCGTCAGTGCGTCAACGTTCATGTTTACCTCTTGTAACCGTTTACTGTTTCCAATCTCCAGCAGGCGACAGCTAACGATTAACTGCCTTTCACCATAACTGTATGTAAAGAGTAGACTATCTGTGTAACGTATGCTGCCGTCGCATTCAAATATGCATTTAGATTGCATTATTTGAACAAGGTGTTATTGTCCCAAAGCCTTAGAGCACAACACATAAACATAAGAAAAGATTTGACTCACACTCGCCCCGCATCAGGGGCATTTTTTTTGGCTGTCTGTAAGCAAAAAACCCGCCAGAAGCGGGTTTTTGAGTTATTCGAGAAAATTATTTAAAGACTTCTGCGACGGCCTGGAAGTTAGGGCCATGCTCGCGGGCAGCGATAATGACGTAGTATTTCCCGCCCTTCTCGTCTGCCAGTTTGGAGAGTTTCTGATGAAGATCTGAAGGTGAAGAAATTTGTCCACCTGAAGCCCCTACAGATACATTACCAAGGTATTCAAGTTTGAAGTGGTGCGCTTCATCCTTGGAAATCATATCTGCCGCAGATGCGCCGAAGCTTGCTACTGTTAAAGCCAATACACTCCCTAATAGTGCTTTTTTCATATCATTCCTCCTGTTGATGAATCTATATATTTAACATTAGCACCAAATATGTAAATGATCCGTATCAATATTGTAGAAGGATTGAGCATCACTTCCAGCCATCACTGACCTGAACAGCGGGTGCAGCAGGTTCATCTACTATACTGACCCATGTAGTGAGCATTTATCTGCCCGGTTGCGCCTGAAGCAACCGAAACTTACCTGTACCATGACCATCAGGAGAACAATATGCACACGAGTAAAACCCTGAAAAGGCTGCTAGCCGTATCAGCAGTTGCAGCAATGTTCAGCACCGTTGGCGTACAAGCCCAGACGACAAGCGCCGCGCAAACTCAAACTGCGGGCCAGGCTCAACCGGACGCCAGACTCAGCTCCGGCGACGAGAAAGCGTTAAAGGACATGGCGCAGGCCAATATCAACGAAGTTGCCGCCGCCAGGCTCGCCCTCGACAAGGCCCAAAGCAATGAAGTGAAAACATTCGCCCAGAAAATGGTCGACGATCACGGCGCCGCGCTGACCAAAGTCCAGGCCGTTGCCCAGAAAAAGGGCGTGGAGCTGCCGACCGAGCCTGACGCCGCGCATAAAGCCCTGAACTCAAGGCTGGAAAATCAGCGCGGTGACGCTTTTGACAAGATGTATATGGAATATGCCGGTGTGAAAGACCACGAGAAGGTGCTGTCGAAGCTGAAAAACGACGCCAGTAAAATCGACAATCCGGATGTGAAGGCGCTGGCGAACGAACACACGCCGGTGGTTGAGCAGCACCTGAAGTCCGCCGAGCAGATGTCAACCCACTCCGGCGCATCAGCCGATAAATAACGTGTCGGTAAAACGACTACTGCAAAATAACGTGGGGCCCGCAGGCCCCACTTTATTTTCCCTTCCAGGTGAATTATTCCGGCAAGGCGTAAACAACCACCTGATCGCCTACCTGATCCTTCAGGATCGTATTCCCGCCTGCCACGAAGGCCACATACTGGCGACCTTTATATTCATAGACGGACGGGTTCGCTACCGCCGGAGCTTCTGCCTGATCGGACCACAGCTCTTCACCGCTCTCGACCGAGTAGGCACGCACTTTGGCATCCATTGAGGCACCGATGAAGATCACGCCGCCCGCCGTCACTGCCGGACCGCCAATGGTAGGCGAACCCCAGCTTTCCGGCATGAAGAAGCCATACTGTTGAGAAGCGCCAATCGGACGACGCCATTTCACATCGCCCGTGTGCATGTCCAGCGCCACGATTTCACCAAACGGCGGCTGCCAGCACGGCATGCCCAGCCAGTTGCTCGCCACCAGCAGACGCATACCGTACGGGGCGCCTTCCTGTGGGGCAAAGCCGCTTTCGTTGCCGGAGTCTTTGTCTGCGTTATCGTAATCCTCACGGCTGTAGAGCTTCACGTACTGAACGATATGCGAGGTGTTGACGATGGCGATCTGTTTTTGCGGATCGAACGCCACCCCGCCCCACTGTACGCCGCCAGCGCTATCGGGATAGGTTAGCGTGCCTTCGCCTTTGGTGGTTGGCGGGGTATACATTCCCTCATAGGTCAGGTTATCCCACAGACGGGAGCACTGGCCGCCACCGACGATATCCGCCAGCTTCCAGATTTCCGGTTTTTTCGACTGGTCGAGCAGCGGCGCGGGTTTGGTCGGGAACGGTTGCGTAGGTGAGAGAACTTCGCCCTGGACCGAACCATCACCCTGCGGAACCGGACGTTCTTCGATTGGCCATACGTCCTCCCCCGTCAGGCGGTTAACCACAAACAGAAAACCCTGCTTGGTGGCCTGCACCAGAGCCGGGATCTGCTTGCCGTCTACGGTGATGTCCATCAGCGTCGGGGCGGAGTTAATATCGTAATCCCAGACGTCGTGGTGTACCCATTGACGGGACCAGACCACTTTACCAGTGTTGATGTCCAGCGCGGTGGTCGAGGTGCCAAGCGGAATAGCGTCTACGCGGTTGCCGCCCCAGTAGTTGGGAGACGGCGAGGAGACCGGGAGATAGACCAGACCGTTGGCCTCATCGGCGGACATGTGCGTCCAGACGTTGGCGGTACCGGTACGCTTGCGGATCTCTGCCGGGATCGCCTCAAAGGTCCATTCAAGCTTACCGGTCTGGGCGTTGACTGAAAATACGGTGCCCGGAGGAGCTTCGGCATAGGCCCAGTCTTTCCCGGCCCAGCCCACCAGCAGGTGGTTGCCGACAACGGTTGGCGGTTGCAGGACAGAGAGCGGATACTTCGCGTTAACGGTGTTCCACTGGTTCAGATCCAGCACGCCGTTGTCCGCAAAGCCGCTGCACGGTTTGCCTGAATCGGCATCCAGCGCAAAGAGCTTACCGTCAACGGTGCCCATATAAACCATCTTCTGGCATGCCTCTCCGCTCACCGGATTTTTGGCCTGCCAGTAGGAAACGCCGCGGTTTTTCAGCACCGGCTGGGTCAGCGCCTTGCGCGACGATTTGGTGTCATAGTGCCACTTCTCTTTACCCGTCCCCGGATCCAGCGCTATCAGGCGATCGAATGGCGTGCCAATGTACAGCGTATCGTTGGCGAAAATGGGCGTTGCGGACCAGACGGTAGCTGGCGTATCGCCTTTACCATCCGAGACATCGCCGGTATGGAACTCCCAGACTTTCGTTAATTTCCCGACGTTATCCGCCGTGATTTGGGTCAGGGGACTGTATTTCTGCGCGTTAAGCTGGCCGTGGAAGCTGTCCCAGGTGGCGGTGCCGGGCACCAGCGGCGTCGCCGGCTGGCTGGCCGAGGCGGCTTTCTTTCCGTCACCGCTGCCGGTTGAGGCATCGTCGGTGGTTTTTGTGGTTCCGGGCGCCTGCTGATCGGCCGCATCAATATTCAGTGACTCCTGGGTCCCCTGAGAGGCTTCAGCGGCCTTATCCTGCGCCTGTAGCGCGAGCGGAACGACCAGCAGCGCCAGCGCCGTCATGCTGACTTTTATGAAGGGATAATGCTTATCGTTGTGCACGGGCGGCTCCTCAGCTTCTGACGTGATGGTTGTAACGGGCGGAATGGCTGCTCAGCATAATCAGACCCACCAGGCCGACCACCATGGCTGCCGTTATGATGTACTGGTGCAGCAGCGCGGCGGCGAAAGCAATACCCGCCAACACCACCAGGGTGACAATAATCAGGAAAACGCGCGCCCCGCGACGCGATGCCGCGCGTAGCATAAAGGTCAGGATCGCCAGCACTACGCTGGCAATGACCACGCCCAGTGCGCCAATGGTGCCAGTGACGCCGGTAAGCGGCGTCCACCAGGCGTATAGCGCCACCGCGAAGGCTATTATCGCGGTCAGCAGCAGCAAAATGCTGCCGACGCGCGAGGATTGAGAATGCAACATACCAGGAGTCCCCCTCTGAAAAATGCAAAATTGACCATCATTAAGGCGTTTTCGTGGATATATGCCCCTGCTGACCGCCGCTATTAAGGCAACGCGACGTGTGGAGCGGCGGCATATTTCACTAAACGTAACTGAGTATAGAAGAGGATTTTTTTATGGGGCGTTTAATAGCAGGCATAGACACCTTGTGCCCCTTCGCCACCATAAAGAGAGCGTTATGTTACAAGACGGTTCGAAAGCTACGAGCGGGTTACGTGATTGTCTACATTCTGTTTTTTAATTTGAGGCATGACGGGATAATTTCCCGCCCAATAAAATAATTAAATAAGCCCCCTTCAATATGACGCCGCCTTATGGTACTTAATAAAACAGGGTGTTTATTCTTTAATTAACAGACGTGCAGGCAGGGAAAGTCAGTCGTTATTTGTTCGTTAATTTAACAAATCCCTTTCTTAATTAACCGCCTGTTAAAGCATCGTCAAAGAATAACGATAGTTATTGCAGGCATACACATAAGGTTTACGGTATGCGAAATCAAACCCCTCCTACCCGTGACGTAATGGCGCAGCAACGACTACAGGCAGATAAAAACTAAATAAGTCGTCGCTCCTCTAACAACGCGGTAAAATATGATGAATAAAGCCACTACTCTCTCAGCTAATATTACAACACGCTCTAACTGGCACTGGCAGGATAACATCTGGACGCTGGGCCTCTATGGTACGGCCGTCGGAGCGGGAACACTGTTCCTTCCCGTGGAAATCGGCACCCGTGGTCCGGTTATTTTTCTGGTTATGCTCCTGCTGGGGCTGCCGTTATCGCTTATCCCCCATTTACTCCTCTGTCGCGTGTATATGCGTGAGGAAAAGACTGAAAACGGCACGTTGCCGATCTTCGGCTCCTTCTTCAGCGGACGGGGTGAAAAGCTGATCACCCTGTTCTATTGTGTGACCTTCTTCCCGGTAACCCTGGTTTACGGGGTGGCGCTGATTAATGCGCTGGATAATTTACTGGTGGAGCATCTGCATATTACCGCGCTCAGCCGTGGGCCATTGTCGTTTATCGTGGTTGCTGCACTGTATGTGGTGCTGAGCAAGGGTCGGGACAGGGTCGTGGCCATTATGAGCGCGCTGGCGCTGCCGTTCGCGGCATCTGTGCTGCTGATCGCCGTATCACTTATCCCGGGCTGGCATCTCTCTAACCTGACCGATACGGCCGCTGAAATGACCGCCACGCCGCTGCCGGTAACGCTGAAAAATATCTGGCTGACGCTGCCGCTTATTACCTTCTCGTTTTGCTGTGCGCCTATGGTCTCTCCGCTTAGCTCTTACTACCGGGAGAGGAAAGCGGAGGGCGAGAAAAAGGCACTGTTCGTGATCCGCATCGCCTATTTAGCCATCTTCGCCAGTATCCTCTTTTTCGTGCTGAGCTGCGTGCTGGGGATCCCGCATGACAACTTTGTGCGGGCGAAGGCAGAAAACCTGAATGTGCTGTCGGTGATGAAGGGAAACGGTGATTTTAGCCTGATTTACCACATTGCCCCGCTCATCGCTATCATCGGTATGACGAAATCCTTCCTCGGCGTAGGCCTGTCGGTTGCACAAACGTTTGGTCAGCTGGCTGCCAGCGTATCCGGCAAAAAGGCCAACGCCAGCAAGCGGCTGGCCTCTCTGGCGCTGTTCCTGCTGACCTATGGCATTGTTTATGCCAATCCGGATGTGCTCAGCCTGATTGAAATGTTCTGCGGGCCACTGATTGCGGTGATCCTGTTCCTTATCCCAGCGTACCTCATTTACACCCGCCCCTCGCTGGCAGAGCTTCGCGGCGTGACGGTGTTTCTGGTTGTTCTGGGCGGGCTGGCAACGCTGTCTGCATTGCTCTGGACGATGCTTTAGCCTGAACGCTGTTTGACTGTACCCATATACAGTAGTATTTTACGTTCAGGCTGAATCACATGCGTAACATCCATAAGGTAAACAATCATGTTTGTGGAACTGGTTTATGACAAGCGAAACGTACAGGGGCTGGAGGGAGCCAGGGAAATCATCCTGGCCGAGCTGACAAAACGCGTGCACCGGATTTTTCCTGATGCCAGCGTGACGGTTAAACCAATGCAAGCAAACGGCCTGAACAGCGACGCCAGCAAAAGCGACCGTGAAAAGCTCAACCGCATGCTTGAGGAGATGTTCGAAGAGTCGGACATGTGGTTGATACAAGAGTAACCGGGCGCAAAGCCCGGTTCTGTTTTCAACTAACAATGCCCCTGTGCATTCAGCCCGCGATTTTCCAGCATCGGTTCACTCTCAGGAGCGTGACCGCGCTACTTTTTCTCCCTGCCCTATACTTTCAGTCTGACTGACTGGAGGTTTCTATGTGTGGACGTTTTGCACAAGCCCAAACCCGTGAAGAATATCTGGCTTACCTGGCCGACGAAGGCGATCGCGACATCGCATATGACCCTGAACCCATTGGCCGCTACAACGTTGCGCCCGGCACCAAAGTGCTGTTGTTAAGCGAACGCGACGAACAACTGCACCTCGATCCGGTATTCTGGGGCTACGCGCCTGGATGGTGGGATAAAGCGCCACTGATTAACGCGCGTGTAGAAACCGCGGCCACCAGCAGAATGTTTAAACCTCTGTGGCAGCATGGCCGGGCGATCTGCTTTGCCGATGGATGGTTCGAATGGAAAAAGGAAGGCGACAAGAAACAGCCGTATTTCATTCATCGGGCCGACGGGCAGCCGATATTCATGGCGGCGATCGGCAGTACGCCGTTTGAGCGCGGCGATGAAGCCGAAGGTTTTCTCATAGTGACCTCTGCTGCGGATAAAGGCCTCGTTGATATACACGATCGACGGCCGCTGGTTCTGTCGCCAGAAGCTGCAAGGGAATGGATGCGCCAGGACGTAGGCGGGAAGGAAGCGGAAGAGATCATTGCCGACGGTGCAGTACCCGCCGACGAGTTTATTTGGCATGCTGTAACTCGCGCCGTGGGGAACGTGAAGAATCAGGGGGCGGAGTTAATCGAGGTGGCTCATAAAATGGAAAAATGAGCTGCATACCCATTATGACCAGGAAGCGATGCCGCTCGGCGTTAATCCTGGAGAATCGTTCATTCCCTTTCTTCAATCCAGTTCACAAGCTCCGCAAACTGAGTTTCTGAAAATACCGCAATACCATGTTCGGAGAGTAATGACGCTGCCACTCCCATACCCGATTTACGCTGATTACTGAAAGAACCGTTGTAGATAAACTGAGTTCCGCACGTTGGACTACCATCAGTTAACAAAGCAGCAGTACATCCTGCTTCTTGTGCTGCTCGCAGAGCCAGCCAGGCTGCAAGTTGATAATGCCCGGTAACATCTGTTCCGGTGTTTTCAATTATTCTGGCTTGTCCACGCATTACGTCTCTACCTTCAGCCAACATAATCTCGGCGGGTGGTCTCGGAACAGGTAGCCCCGCAGCCAACTCAGGGCAGTGGATCACCAGGCGCTGCTCCTGTTGCCAGCGAGCGAGTTGATGAGTCATCTGCGCTTTCTCTTTCCCGTTATAACGGACTTTAAGGCCCATCAGGCAGGCACTGACCAGTATTTTATTTATCATTGTTTAATAGTATTAAGATCCAAAACGCCTACGATTTTAACACCTTAACCCTTGTCATGAATTAAAGAATTTGACGTGGCAGCGTCTTTAGCTGGTACATAGCTGACGCTATGATCGGAGCCCTGTCCCGTGGAACTTTTTGAATAATGCCGGGTGATAATACGAAGGTGGCTGTCCTGTGACACGGCGGAACATCGTTGCGAAGGATGATGCATTATCGTATCCAAGAGTCAAGGCTACTTCATTTACGGGTTTTCCCGTTATCAACAATGCCAGCGCGCTAACCACGCATGCTCGTTGGCGCCAGACAGAAAATGACATGCCCATTTGCTTAAGGAAATGGCGACGAAAGGTGCTGTCGCTCATGAACAGCGCATTTGCCCAGCGCTCTGCTGGATCATGGATTGAGGGATTGAGTAAAAACGCCTGACAAAGAGCCAGTAGGGCCGGATGTCGCGGCAGCGGAATATCGAATTCGCGAACCGGCATAGCCGCCAGCTCCAATATCATCAGATTTATCAGTGCACGGTCACGCGTGCTTTCATACAGTGGCGGTAAATCCACTGACTCAAGCAATAGCTGACGTAATAATGGCGATACGCTAATAACTTCACAACGAGGATATTTTAAGAAGGCATTCACGAAATCTGGTTCTATATACAGACTGCGAGTGGTCACGCCAACAAATTTGACGGCGTGCATAGTTTCGGGTGGGATCCAAACAGCATGTTGTGGAGGAACAATCCACTCTCCATCCTGGGTTATGACATGCATTAATCCGGTCGCGCCATATAGCAGCTGCGCGCGGCGATGTTTGTGCTGTGGCAGCATAAATCCCTGCACATAGTCATTGCCTATCGCTACCACTTCACGATCTAGCTGCTCGACCTCTTCAATCTTTACGTTGCGCACACCCGTCTCCTTATGACCGATTTACAAAGGTAATTGAGCGCGGCGCTAATGGGAAGCAGGACGCTACCGGTATAAGCTGCGAAATCATTTTCAGGTCGAGGGTATGATTTTGAATGATATCGCAATCTTTGCGCTGGCAGGCTTTACTACCGGTATAACCACCGTGCTTTTTGGCTTTGGCGGCGGCTTTGTCGTAGTGCCATTCGTTTATCAACTAATGCTACGGCAGACCGAACTGGCACTAAACGCCATGCATATCGCGGTTGCTACCTCTACATCGGTGATGATATTTAACGCGGGCTGGGTCACCTATCGAAACTGGCGAGCTTGTGAGCTTTCATCGCAAATGTTATTCCCGTTACTATGGTTTATAGCCATTGGGGCTATCGTGGGTTCCTGTCTGGCAGGAATATTTAGTGAGAGTGTTGTTCGCGCGCTGTTCATTTTCTACATGCTGGCAACAATCAGCGATTGTTTGTTGCGTAAGGGTTTTCTCGGAGGAAGTTCTCTGCGTCGCTTGTCATTTCCTGTAGTAACGGGCGGCGGAGTGACCATTGGTATGATAGCCGCATTGCTTGGCGTGGGCGGAAGCGTAATGACGGTACCCCTGTTACGGCGCCATGGTTATGCGATGCGTGAATGCATTAGTGCTTCTAATCCGCTTTCCCTGCCCGTCGCGCTATGTGGTGCCGTGACGTATGCAGTTATTGGCTGGCAAACTATTCCTGTGAATGGATTTCTCGGTTTTATAAACCTGAAAATTTTAGGTATGTTGGTACTAACAGGCTGGGCAGGAATAGTTTTTAGCCGTCGGGTTATACCTGCTGTACCTGATATTTGGCACGCACGAATCTATGTCATGCTGCTGTTCCTGGTGTTACTGGCGATGCTATTTCAGTAACCCTCTTTTATCGCAGCGACTAATGGCCCGTAATTATACTTGTCTCAATGTACCTTTCAGACACAAAGCGGACCAAAGCGTACAAAAAACCGGGCCTCGCGCCCGGTTCTGTTTACACACTAAAAAAGCCTTACGCACTCAATCCGCGATTCTCCAGCATCGGTTCGATCTTCGGATCGTGCCCGCGCCAGTTCCGGTAAAGTTCAGCTAAATCAGTGCTGTTGCCGCGGGACAAAATCGCCTCGCGGAATTTCTGTCCGTTTTCGCGCGTCAAACCGCCCTGCTCGACAAACCACTGATAGCCATCGTCCGCCAGCATCTGCGTCCAGAGATAGGCGTAATACCCCGCCGCGTAGCCTCCGCCGAAGATGTGGGCGAAATAGCTGCTGCGATAGCGCGGCGGTACGGCGGGTAGATCCAACCCTTCTTTTTTCAACGCGGCGGCTTCAAAGGCTTCCACATCGTCAACGGGCTCCTGAATGCCGTGCCAGTTCATATCCAGCAGCGCGGCGCTCAATAGCTCCGTCATGTCATAACCCTTATTAAACTGGGTCGCGTTGAGCATTTTTTCCCGCAGCGCATCCGGCATCGGTTCGCCGGTTTGATAGTGACGGGCAAAGTGCGCAAACACCTGCGGATGGCTGGCCCAGTGTTCATTGATCTGCGAGGGAAATTCAACGAAATCACGCGGCGTGTTGGTGCCTGATAGCGTGGCATAGCGCTGGCTGGCAAACAGGCCGTGCAGCGTATGGCCAAACTCGTGGAACAGGGTGATCACATCATCCCAGGAGATCAGCGCGGTCTGCCCGTTCGCTGGTTTTTGATAGTTGCAGACGTTATAAATCACCGGACGCGAGGCAAACTCGTAAGACTGCTCAACAAAATTCCCCATCCACGCGCCGCCCGCTTTGGAATCACGCGCGAAAAAGTCGCCGTAGAACAGCGCCATGCCTTCACCCGTGTGGTCGAAAATCTCCCACACGCGAACGTCCGGGTGGTAAACCGGAATATCGAAACGCTCGACAAAGCGGATACCGAACAACTGCGTGGCGGTCCAGAATACGCCATCTTCCAGCACGGTATTGAGCGCGAAATAGGGTTTGATCTGCGACTCATCCAGCGCGTATTTCGCGGAGCGCACGCGTTCGGCATAAAACGCCCAGTCCCAGGCCTGCACCGTAAAACCGCCCTGCTCGTCGTCGATGACCTTCTGAATATCCGCCTGCTCCAGCGCAGCCCTGCCGCGCGCCGCAGGCACTATTCCGCGCATGAATTCGAGCGCCGCTTCCGGCGTTTTCGCCATCTGATCGGCAGTGCTCCAGCTCGCATAGTTGTCAAAGCCGAGCAGCTGCGCCTGTCTTGCCCGTAACGCGGTAAGCCGACGGATCAGCTCGCGCGTATCGTTTTCGTCGCCTTTCTGAGTGCGTTCCCAGCCCGCGCTGAACAACTTTTTACGGGTCTCGCGCAACGACAGCGCCGCCAGCGCGGGCTGTTGCGTGGTATTCAAAAGCGGGATCAGCCAGCGGTCCGTCAGCCCTTTTTCTGCGGCAGCGTGAGCCGCGGCAGCCATCTCCTCCGCACTGAGCCCGTCAAGCTGGTGAACATCGTCCACCACCAGCCCTCCCGCCTTGTTCGCCGCCAGCAGGCGCTGGTTGAACTGGCTGGTCAGGGTGGCGGCTTCGGTATTCAGGGCTTTCAGCTCGGCTTTTTCATCGGCGTTCAGACGCGCGCCCGCAAGAACAAAGTGCTGATACGTCTCCTCCGTCAGTCGGCGGGATTCGGCATCCAGCGCCTCGCGATCCTGCCAGACGGCTTCCACACGGGCGAAAAGCGTATCGTTTAGCCAGATATCGTTCGCCAGCCCGGCCAGTTCGGTGGAGAACTGCTCGTCCAGCGCCTGAAGATCATCGTTAGTGTGTGCGGACGTCATGGCGAAGAACACGCTGCTCACGCGCGACAGCATGGCCCCGCTTTTTTCCAGCGCCAGCACGGTGTTATCGAAGTCCGGCGCGGCGCGCTGCGCGATAATCGCGTCAATGTCTGCACGCTTCAGGCGCATTGCTTCATCAAACGCCGGACGATAATGGCTGTCGTTGATCGCATCAAAACGTGGTGCCTGATAAGGCAACAGGCTAATTTCAAAAAAAGGATTGTTGACCGACATCGTTTACTCCTGAGCACGGTATTTCTCCCCAGAGTAGGCCAGCCTGCGCTGGCCTGCAATGGCGTCATACAAATGTTGCCTTAACGACGTGCCGGAGAGCGTGCTATGTTAGTACAACACAAAAAGCGTTGAGGAACAGTGAGATGATTATTTTAGTTACCGGGGCGACAGCGGGTTTTGGTGAAAGCATCACGCGTCGCTTCGTCGCCAATGGACACAAAGTGATTGCAACAGGGCGTCGTCAGGAGCGTTTGCAGGAGCTAAAAGACGAGCTGGGTGACAGCATTCTGACCGCACAGCTGGACGTGCGCAACCGCGCCGCCATCGAAGAGATGATTGCCAACCTGCCTGCCGAATGGCGTGAAATTGACGTGCTGGTCAATAACGCCGGCCTGGCGCTGGGCATGGAGCCTGCCCACAAAGCCAGCGTGGAAGACTGGGAAAACATGATCGACACCAACAACAAAGGGCTGGTGTACATGACCCGCGCCGTGCTGCCGGGCATGGTTGAACGTAACCGTGGCCATATCATTAACATCGGTTCCACCGCCGGAAGCTGGCCTTACGCGGGCGGCAACGTCTATGGCGCGACCAAAGCCTTTGTCCGCCAGTTCAGCCTGAACCTGCGCACCGACCTGCACGGCACCGCGATCCGCGTGACCGATGTTGAGCCGGGTCTGGTAGGCGGAACTGAATTCTCCAACGTGCGTTTCAAAGGCGATGACGCGAAAGCGGATAAAACCTATGAAAACGCGAATGCGCTGACGCCGGAAGATATCACCGAAACCGTCTGGTGGGTCGCGAATCTGCCGAAGCATGTCAACATCAACACGGTGGAGATGATGCCCGTCAGCCAGACCTATGCCGGACTCAGCGTGCATCGCGGTTAATTTACCCTGCCCGGCCTGCGGGCCGGGTATGTGATGGCAGGGAAAAGAATGGTAGTATGTTCAGGTTAACTCTCTGAGAAATCACAACCCATGGCCGCTGAATCGCAACTTAATCCTACCCAGCCCGTTAATCAGCAAATATATCGCATCTTACGCCGTGATATTGTTCGCTGCCTGATCCCACCGGGAACGCCACTCTCAGAAAAAGAGGTTTCGGTACGTTTTGACGTTTCCCGTCAGCCCGTACGTGAGGCGTTTATTAAGCTTGCAGAAAACGGCCTCATTCAGATCCGCCCTCAGCGCGGAAGCTATGTCAATAAAATTTCGCTTTCGCAGGTACGCAATGGCTGTTTTGTTCGCCAGGCTATCGAGTGCGCCGTGGTGCGTCGCGCCGCGTCGCTCATCAACGATAACCAGTGTTACCTGCTGGAGCAAAACCTGCATCAGCAGCGAATCGCCATTGACCGCAAACAGCTAAACGACTTTTTCCAGCTGGACGACGAGTTCCACCAGAAACTGGCGCAGATCGCCGAGTGCCAGCTCGCGTGGGATACCGTTGAAAACATCAAAGCGACCATCGACCGCGTGCGCTACATGAGCCTCGACCATGTTTCTCCGCCAGAGATGTTGCTGCGCCAGCATCATGATATTTTCAGCGCGCTGGAAAAACGCGACGTGGAAGCCGTAGATAAAGCGATGACGCTTCACCTTCAGGAAATTAGCGAGTCAGTTCAGTTAATTCGTCAGGAAAACCGCGAGTGGTTCAGCGAAGAATAAAACCTCGCCGCCCCCTTTCGGTTGCGGCGAAGTAATTAGCGGACCACTAATACCGGAATAGTGGCGTAGCGCAGGATAGTTTCAGCATTTGAACCCAGCAGATGCGTTGTAATGCTCGGGTTTTTTGATCCGATAACAATAACGTCGTATTTCCCCTCTTTGCTGAGCTTGATGATTTCATCGCGTACGTTGCCGAAGCGAACTTCACAGTCAATATTGTCCGGGGACATATTAAAGAGCCGTTTCAGCGCCTTCATCTTCTTATCAGACTCGGCGGTCATATACTCTTCGAACTTCTTAATATCGGCATTGAACCCCCGCAGTAACGAACGGCTGCTGTTAGGGAGTATGTTGACCAGGGTGATCGTCGCGCCTTCCGCCTTCGCGAGGTTGACCGCATGGCGTACCGCTTTATCGCTCAAATCCATTTCAAACACGTCAACAGGCATCAAAATTTTCTTATACATAAGCCTGACTCCTTTTCCTATGAAGGGTTATTTTCTGCCTCCAGAATGACATTGTGGATATAAACAAAGCCTAAACACTTGCACCTAGAAACTATCAATTAAGGAAAATAACTGTCCGCTTTGTAAAGTGGTGTCCTGAACCGTCAACGCCTGCATGAAATAAGAAAAAAGTGTGAGCTTGATCAAAAGCAAATAATTTCTTTAAAGAGAGGCGTATTAATAGTGCCCCGTGAACGGCAGCCGTTGAATTAGCGCCGTAACGGATAAGTACGAGAGGAGAGAATACCATGATGACATACGACCGTAACCGAAATGCAATCACCACTGGCAGCCGCGTCATGATTAGCGGCACAGGTCAGTTCGGCGTGATTAAAGCGATCCACAGCGACGGCCTTAATGCCGAGCAGGTGCGTCGTGGTAAAACGGTTGAAGTGGAAGGATGCGAAGGTAAGTTCGAACCGATTGAGCTGATTCGTCTGGGCATGCACTAAGCTGCGCCCCGACATGCCGCCGCGGACGGCGGCATGTCATCGCGTTAAAGCCGGGCGGCGTACTCAGCAACCGTGGCCTTCGCGCCTTTTTGCAGCAACGTCTGATAAGCCTGCATGACCGCAGCCACAAACACCGCGTCCTTCGGCAGCTCGTTACCGAAAATAGCCTCAATGCCCAACAGCGCGCTAACGCGGCTTTCGCCTTCAGCGCTACCGTTTACCGCCGCCTGAATCACCGCCAGCTGCGGATCGCTCACCTCAATCGCGTTACCCTGCTCATCCACACCGCCGACATAACGCATCCAGCCCGCCACACCGAGGGCCAGCAGCGGGAAAGGTTTCTGGTGGACAAGATGCCAGCGCACGGAATCGAGCATACGCTGCGGCAGTTTCTGGCTACCGTCCATGGCGATTTGCCAGGTGCGGTGACGCAGGGCCGGATTGCTGTAACGCGCGATCAGCAGGTCAGCATAGTGAGCTAAATCCACCCCCTTCACTTTCAGCGTCGGCGCCTGCTCTTTCAGCATCAGCGCATGCGCGGCTGCGCGATAATGTTCATCTTCCATGCAGTCGTTAATGTGCTGATAACCGGCCAGGTAGCCAAGATAGGCCAGGAACGAGTGGCTGCCGTTAAGCATACGCAGCTTCATCTCTTCAAACGGAATGACATCAGAAACCAGTTCCGCACCGGCCTTTTCCCACTGGGGACGTCCGGCGACAAAATTATCTTCCACCACCCACTGACGGAACGGCTCGCAGGCGACACCTGCCGGATCGCGTACGCCGGTCAGCTGTTCGATTTTATCCAGCGTTTCAGCCGTGACGGCGGGCACAATACGGTCCACCATGGTTGACGGGAAGGTGACGTTCGCTTCAATCCAGTCTGCCAGTTCGCCGTCAACAGCGCGCGCGTAAGCGCAGGTGACACTGCGCATCACGTGGCCGTTCTCCGGCATGTTATCGCATGACATTACGCTGAATGCTGGCAGCCCCGCCACCTTACGCCGCGCCAGCGCTTCAACCACCACGCCCGGCGCCGATTTCGGCTGATGCGGGTTTTTCAGGTCGGCAACAATTAACGGATGATCGAACATCAGTTGTCCTGTTGCCGGCGAATGGCAATACCCTTTCTCGGTGATGGTCAGGGAAACAATGGCGACCTGCGGCTCGCACAGCGCCGCCAGCACGGTTTCCAGCCCGTCGACCTGCGCATGCAGCGCGTTTTTGACGACGCCGACCACGCGCGCCGTCCACGCATCGGCAGACATCTCTGCCACGGTATAAAGGTTTTCCTGTGCCTTCAGATCGGCGATCTGCTGTTCGCCGCCAATCAGGTTAACTTCGCAGTAACCCCAGTCGCTGCCCTGTTCTGCGGCGAGTATATCGGTGTACACCGCCTGGTGCGCGCGGTGGAACGCGCCAAACCCTAAATGAACAATGCGTGCCTTGAGGCTGTCGCGATCGTACTGAGGACGCGTTGCCTTCGCCTGTAATAACCGGTTTTCCATGATTGAGACTCGTTAATTAATGAACGCTGTGATCCGCTGCCGCGTCCTGATCAGAGCGGCAGCGCCTGCTGACTACACCAACTAGAATGGCAGTCGGAGTTAAAAAACGCTGCCATTAACCATACTGATACGTCGTTTTCAGATCTTGATTTACATTAACTTTTCGCCATGTGGTGTGACATCAGTGAAAAGTTGTGTGACAGGTAGCGCAAGATGTAAACCATTAACGGCGTGAAGAGAGCGCGCCGTAGGCTACCGCTTCTTTATGAGGTGCTTCGGCTGCATCTTCGGCTTCACTCAGATCGCGGTCGCGCACTTCCGGCATCAGCAACGCGGAGACCAGCCCAATCAGCGAGTACGCCACCAGCATCGCCACAATCGGCCACCAGGACCCGGTCATGTTGCAGAAGATCCCCGCCAGCACCGGACCAAAGCCCACCGCCACCAGACCGCCCGCCTCTTTGGAGATCGCCATGCGGGTAAAGCGGTTCCGCGAACCAAACATCTCCGCCATGGTGATGTTTTCCAGCGCAAACAGCCCGAGCACCGCAAAGTTATGAATAACGATGATAGAGAGCATAATCACGCCCGGCGCGTAACTCTTGTCAACGATAATCGACAGCATCGGGTAAGCCAGAATAATGGCTGAAATGTTAAGGATGATATACGGCAGACGGCGCCCCACTTTATCGGACAGCCAGCCCAGCAGCGGGATGGAGACGAAGCCGAGAATCGAGCTGATCATCAGCGCATCGGTTGGGATCGCCTTATCAAATAACAGCGTTTGCACCAGATACCCGGCAAGGAAGGTCTGGATCAGACCAGAGTTACCGGCCTGACCAAAGCGCAGCCCCGTCGCCAGCCAGAACGATTTGCTCTTAAACATCGCGCCGACCGAGGTATCCTGCGCAGCAACCTGCGCAACGGCTTCGGCGTCGTTAACCTTCTCAAACACCGGACTCTCTTTAAGGTTCATACGCAGCCAGATGGCGAAGATCATCACCACCACGCTGGCGAGGAACGGCACGCGCCAGCCCCAGGCAATAAGTTCTTCACGGTCAAGGGCAAAGAACATCACGGCCCAGATCGCCGTGGCGCTCAGCGTCCCGCAGTTGGTGCCCATGGCCACCAGCGAGGAGATGATGCCGCGTTTACCCTTCGGCGCGTACTCTGCCAGCATGGTACCCGCGCCGGAGATTTCTGCCCCCGCGCCCAGCCCCTGAATAATACGCAGCGTCACCAGCAGCACCGGTGCGAAAATCCCGATCTGCGCATAGGTCGGCAACACGCCGATTAAGGTGGTGCAGATCCCCATCATGGTGATGGTGATAAACAGCACTTTTTTACGGCCAATTCTGTCGCCCATTCTGCCGAAGATAAATGCCCCGACGATACGCGCGATGTAGCCTGCGCCGTAGGTGCCCATCGCCAGGATCAGCGCCATGGCCGCGGACTGCTCAGGGAAGAAAATTTCATGGAACACCAGCGCGGCGCCAAGGGAGTAGAGCTGGAAATCCATAAACTCCAGGGCGGTGCCCAGCCAGCCAGATACGGCGGCTTTCACCAGATCTGACGTACTTCTTTGAGGTTGTGCTTGAGTCATAATGGCTATCTCTGAAAGGTAAGATGCGTACCACTTAGAGCCTGTCTTCGCAGGCTCTTAACCGCGTGAATTATTATTGGTCGAACGTGAGCAAGACTTTGCAGCACTGCCGCTGGTCTTTTTCAAACAGTTCGATGGCGTCTGTAACGTGGTGATAGTCAAAAGTATGGGTGACCAGTTTTTCAGGGTCGATCAGCCCTTTTTCCAGCCAGTCAATGACCACCGGGAATTTGTTGGCATTCAGACGCGAAGAGAAGATCGACAGCTCTTTGCCGGTGATCCCCTGCTGCACGATCTGGCTCGGGTCGCTGGAGAAGCCCATCAGCACGATGCGCGCCGCCGGAGACGCCAGCGTAATCGCTTCCTGTAAAATGGACGGATGACAGGCAGCATCGATGATTAACGTCGGCTTGATGCCTTTTTCATCCAGCGCGGTCTGTAACGACTGCTCGCCGTTGTTGAAGACCCAGTCTGCGCCGCTGCGTTGCGCCATCTCCAGCCGCTCATCAATGCGATCCACCACGATGACCTGCTTCACCTTGTAAACGCCCTTCAGCGCCTGCACGGTAACCAGCCCCATCGGGCCTGCGCCGTAGATCAGCGCCACGTCCTGTTCGGTGGGTTTCGCCTGCCCCGTCACGTTGGCGGCAATGGTGAATGGCTCAACCATTACCGCGTGTTTGTCAGGAATTGCGTCTGGAATGTGCCAGGCATTTTTCGCCGGCACGACGGCGTATTCGCTGAAGCCACCGTCGCGATGAACGCCCAGCACCACCAGCGAGGTACAAACGTTCGGTTTTCCGACGGAACACGGGTAGCAGTGCCCGCAGCTGATCACCGGATCAACCGAAACGCGCTGGCCCAGTCGGGTGCTCTCCACGCCTTCGCCAACCGCGTCTATTTCGCCAAAGAACTCGTGACCGATTACCCGCGGGTATTTCGCAAACGGGTTATGCCCGCGATAGATATGGCTGTCTGAACCGCAGATACCGGCGAGCTTAATTTTGACGCGGACGTCGCCTGCCCCCGGCAACGGGAGAGGACGCTCCTCAATCACCAGCGCATTCGGCTGTTGGATCACTACGCTTTTCATCATTCGCTCCTCGTTTACCAGTTCCAGAGGGTGCCGTCTTCCAGACGGGCCACCGGCAGATAAGCCGGATCGTACGGGTATTTCGCCGCCAGCTTCTCATCAAACTCAATGCCCAGCCCTGGCTTGTCGCCCGGGTGCATATAGCCGTTATCGAAGCGCCAGCTGTGCGGGAACACTTCCAGCATCTGCTCTGAATACCCCATATACTCCTGCACGCCGAAGTTCGGTACCCACAGGTCAAAATGCAGCGCCGCGGCGTGGCAAATCGGCGACAGATCCGACGGGCCGTGTGAGCCGGTACGCACCTGGTAGAGTGAGGCAAAGTCCGCAATGCGACGCATCCCGGTGATGCCGCCCGCATGGGTTATGGTGGCGCGGATATAGTCAATGAGCTGCTCTTCAATCAGCTGCTTGCAGTCCCAGATGCTGTTGAACACTTCCCCCACCGCAATGGGCGTGACGGTGTGCTGGCGGATCAGGCGGAAACACGCCTGGTTTTCAGCGGGAGTCGGATCTTCCATCCAGAACAGACGGTAGTCTTCAATGCTTTTGCCGAACCGCGCCGCTTCGATGGGCGTCAGACGGTGGTGCATGTCGTGAAGGAGATGTTCATTGAAACCGAACTGGCTGCGCACTGCGTCGAACAGTTTCGGCGTGAAGTCGAGGTATTTCTCGGTGGACCACAGCTGCTCTTCCGGCCAGGCGCCCTTGGTCGCAGGCTCATACGCCAGCCCTTTCCCTTTAGCCATGCCGTAGGTGGTTTTCATTCCCGGCACGCCGCACTGCACGCGAATTGCCTTGAAGCCCATCTCTTTATGACGGGCATAATCTTCCAGCACGTCGTCAATGGTGTGCCCGGTGGTGTGACAATACACCATCACCCCTTCCCTGGAGGCCCCGCCCAGAAGCTGATAGAGCGGCATGTTCGCGGCTTTCGCCTTAATGTCCCACAGCGCCATGTCCACGGCAGAAATCGCTGACATGGTGACCGGACCACGACGCCAGTAAGCGCCTTTATAGAAGAACTGCCAGATATCTTCGATGCGGTGCGCATCGCGGCCAATCAGCTGAGGGCACAGGTGATCTTTCAGGTAGGAGGCAACGGAAAGTTCACGTCCGTTCAGCGTGGCATCACCCAGGCCGACAATGGCCTCATCGGTGGTGATTTTAAGGGTGACAAAGTTACGCCCCGGGCAGGTGACAAATACTTCAGCCCCGACAATCTTCATAATCCATTTCCTTACATCGCTCGTTGTGATGCAGGAAATTTACGCAACCACACTACTACCATACAAGTATAATGATCGTAAAATCAGCGGACGATCACACTATGAGGACGCTTACGCGCGTCCCCAACCAGCCACGATGATCAACATGCCGCACAGGGCAATCAGCGCGCCTGCCCAGTCATACAGGCTTAGCCTGACGCCATCGACAACGCGCAGCCACAGCAGCGCGGTACAGACGTACACTCCGCCGTAGGCGGCATATACCCTCCCGCTGGCGGCCGGATGCAGGGTGAGCAGCCAGACAAAAAGGGCCAGGGACACACCCGCCGGGATCAGCAGCAGCGCGGAAGCGCCCCGCTTTAGCCAGAGCCACGGCAAAAAGCATCCGATGATTTCGCACAGCGCGGTCGCGAAAAAAAGCAGCGTCGTTTTGAACATTTTTCTCGTTTCGTGAGGATTGATTTAGACATCATACGCGATAATGTTCACATCGTTCCCATACCTGCCGCGCGGGTATGACACCCTTTCGGATTGGTGTAGAATCCAACGGGGTAATCCGATTGTCTGCACCCGTTTAAAGGAAACGCTATGACTACATTAAGCAAACGCCTTTGTCTGACAGCCGTACTGGCGCTGTCATCGTTCGCCTTCGCCGCAACGGCATCAGCCGAAACCAGCAAACTCATCATTGAGTCTGGTGACAGCGCGCAAAGCCGTCAGAACGCCGCCATGGACAAAGAACAATGGAATGACACCCGCAGCCTGCGTCAGAAAGTGAATAAGCGCGTGGAGAAAGAGTGGGATAAAGAAGACGTCGCGTTTGATGCCCGCGACAAATGCCAGCAAAGCGCCAACGTCAACGCTTACTGGGAGCCTAACACCCTGCGCTGTCTGGATCGTCGTACTGGCCGCACGGTAGCACCGTAATGTCAACGCCGTGTGACGTTAAGCTCCGTCCGCTGGAGCGCGAAGATTTACGCTTTGTTCACCAGCTCGACAACAATGCCAGCGTGATGCGCTACTGGTTTGAAGAGCCTTATGAGGCGTTTGTCGAGCTGTCCGATCTCTACGACAAGCATATCCACGATCAGAGTGAACGCCGGTTTGTGGTGGAGTGCGAGGGTGAGAAAGCCGGGCTGGTTGAACTGGTTGAGATCAACCACGTTCACCGTCGGGCGGAATTTCAGATCATTATTTCACCGGAGCACCAGGGGAAAGGTCTTGCGTCGCGGGCGGCAAAGCTGGCGATGGATTACGGGTTTAACGTCCTGAATCTCTATAAGCTTTACCTTATCGTCGACAAAGAGAACGAAAAAGCGATTCATATCTACCGTAAGCTGGGCTTTATGGTGGAAGGTGAACTGATCCATGAGTTCTTTATTAACGGCGAATACCGTAACACCATCCGCATGTGCATTTTCCAGCATCAGCATCTGGCCGGGCATAAGTCCTCCTCCGCCAGCCTGCTTAAACCCACCGCGCAGTAACCTGCGCGGTTTTATTCTCAATAATATTCAATGCTGTTTTTGATGGTGTACTTGCGCTCAACGGCAGGTTTGACGCTGTCATCGGTGATCACCAGCTCACAGCTCACCGGGTTGTTGTGGCGATCGTAATCACAGCTCTGCTTTACATTGCCCATCGGTTTATCGTTCAACAGGCTTACCGCCGTATAATCCATGCGCTTGCGCAGATCTTTCGACGGCACCGACTTGACCGATAAACGCTGGTCGCCGGAAACCGTAGTTTTACCCAGCGGGTAGCCGTCGGCGTCATACTGGTACTTCACTTCCATCTCTTTGCTGTGCGCGGCAACCACAAACCCGTTATCGTCCGTGTCCCACGTCAGGCCGGCAGACGGCAGTTCCGCCAGCTGACATTTTCCCTGCAACTTTACCTTCTGTTGCTGGGTTTCCGCATCGACGTAGTAGTTAGCATCCAGCACCAGCGCAACGCCCGTATTCGCTTCGAGATCGTGCAGTTCAAGCGTATCGAAACACCCTTCCGTCGACATCGTTCCGGTCACACGTTTAGAGACTTCACCCTTATCGTTGAACAGCGTCTGGGTAAAATCCTTCACCGGCCCGCGCAGAGGATCAAAATCAAACTCGTTCGAAAAGCTCGCCATCTCCGGCGTAAATGACAGCGGCGCGGTGTTGTTGTCGCATCCCACCAGTACCGTTGCCAGTAGCGTTATCGCTGCGTATTTGTTCACATCATTTACCGTTCAGAGAGAGATACAATCATATTAGCAAATACAGCAACTTACATAACAGCACTTCATTTGACTCTTCGCGCTGTAGAATTCCGTCGTTTGCATTGACGGAACCTGTCAAAGTGGCTACTTTGGGCGCGGAAGATTCCACACTATTATAAAATTAGATTTTAAATTTTCGGGTTAACATCATGATTTACGACTGTTTTTTATACTATGACGAAGATATGTTGCTCGACATCAGATTACATACTCTCGCTGATGTCGTTGACCGTTTTGTCATTGTAGAAGCAACACACTCTTTTACAGGCATACCGCGAGAATTGCATTTCGATATTACGAAGTTTGCCAAATTCAAAGACAAAATCATTTACGTGCCTTTTGACGCGCAGCCTATTTTAAACCGTGCGGATAATAACCAGGTTGATGCCTGGGCAAATGAAGCAGCGCTTCGCAACTCCATTATGAACGGGTTAAAGGACGCGGCAGACGACGATCTGATTCTGGTGTCAGACGTTGACGAAATCTTCTCTCCCGACACGGTCAGGGCCATTAATCCGCGCGCGCTCTGCACGACTATTCATCAAAACGTGTTCAACTATCAGTTTAATCTCCAGGTTCACAACACGGATGGTACGCCGAGAAAATGTACCTTGCCCCGCGCAACGTCCTATTACAACCTTAAGCATTTCTTCCACGGTGAACCTGAATCTTTCCGAAACTGGAAGCGTGCGCGCAAAGATAAAAACTGGTCATGGTTTAAATGGAACTGGCTAAAAATCAATAATAAGGTTGTGAAAGATGGCGGCTGGCATTTCTCCTGGGTAATGACCCCAGAAAGAATTTCCGAAAAAATGTCTACCATTTCTCATACCGAATACGATCTGCCGGAATTCAATAACCCGGAACATATTATGAAGGTTATCACTAACGCCGAAGATATCTGGGGACGAGACCGAAAACTGGTCAGGCAAGAAGTATCAAAACGCACCCTGCCTTCTTATCTGGTAGACAATCAGCACCATTATTCGCAATTTATTTTATGACGCAGGCAGGGCTCCAGGACAATTCAGAAAGACAGACCCAAAAACAAAAGCTTACCCTAACCCTGCTATGCTTATAGTCCACACAGTGAAAAGGAGCTACAGATGAAACGGTTACCCTGGATTACCGCCCTGCTGTTAATGAGTGCTTCACCCGCTCTTCTTGCGGCCCCGGATTCCTGCGAGCGCGTGAAAAGCGACATTCAGCAGAAGATTATCAACAACGGCGTGCCGGAGTCTGGCTTTACCCTGAACATCGTCCCGAACGATCAGGCCGATCAGCCGGATGCGCAGGTCGTTGGGCATTGTGCCAACGATACTTTCAAAATTTTGTACACCCGCACCAGTAGCGGCAACTACCCGGTGAGCGGCGCAGGTACGCAGGAGAATGCGCCAACTGAGCCGCAATGATTTTCCCATTCAATTCCCCTGATTTGACGAGGATTAATATTTAATACCTCTAAATAAGTAACACTCCCCCCATCATTAGCCCGGTTGTAGTCACGGGTGAAAATAATTATTAACAATGATGGGGTGAGTCATGTCCGAAGTTGAACATCACGGCGGAATAAGCCGTCGAACTCTGGTTAAATCTACTGCCATAGGATCCCTGGCGCTTGCCGCCGGTGGGATCGCATTACCTTTTGGTCTGAAAAGCGCCGCCGCCGCTGTGCAGACCGCTATTCAGCCAGCGGAAGATAAAGTCGTCTGGGGCGCCTGTTCGGTAAACTGCGGTAGCCGCTGCGCCCTGCGTCTGCACGTTCGCGATGACGAAGTCTATTGGGTTGAAACGGATAATACCAGCGAGGATATTTACGGCAACCATCAGGTTCGCGCCTGTCTGCGAGGCCGTTCAATACGCCGTCGCATTAATCACCCAGACCGTCTGAACTATCCGATGAAACGCGTGGGCAAACGCGGAGAAGGCAAGTTTGAGCGTATCACCTGGGAAGAAGCGCTGGACACCATCGCCGCGAGCCTGAAAAGCGTGGTCGAAAAATACGGCAACGAAGCGGTCTACATTAACTACTCCTCCGGAATTGTAGGCGGCAATATCACCCGTTCCTCCCCTTATGCCTCGCTGGTCGCGCGCCTGATGAACTGCTATGGCGGCTTCCTCAGCCACTACGGCACCTACAGCACCGCGCAGATCGCCTGCGCAATGCCCTACACCTACGGCAGCAACGACGGCAACAGCACATCGGATATCGAAAACACCAAACTGGTAGTGATGTTCGGCAATAATCCGGCGGAAACGCGCATGAGCGGCGGCGGGATCACTTACTACCTCGAGCAGGCGCGCGAACGGTCAAACGCGCGGATGATCGTTATCGATCCGCGCTATACCGACACTGCCGCAGGGCGTGAAGACGAGTGGATCCCGATTCGTCCGGGCACCGATGCCGCGCTGGTGGCAGGTATTGCGTGGGTGCTGATTAATGAAAATCTGGTCGATCAACCTTTCCTCGATAAATACTGCGTGGGTTATGACGAAAAAACCCTGCCGGAAGGCGCACCGGCTAATGGTCATTACAAAGCCTATATTCTCGGCCAGGGTGATGACAAAACCGCGAAAACCCCGGCGTGGGCGTCTCGCATAACGGGCATTCCTGCCGATCGCATCATTAAGCTGGCCCGTGAAATCGGTTCGGCGAAACCGGCCTACATTTGCCAGGGCTGGGGCCCGCAGCGTCAGGCTAACGGGGAGCAAACGTCCCGGGCCATCGCCATGCTGCCGATCCTGACCGGCAACGTCGGCATTAACGGCGGTAACAGCGGCGCGCGCGAATCGACCTACACCATCACCATCGAACGCATGCCGCTGCCGGAAAATCCGGTGAAAACGCAAATCTCCTGCTTCAGCTGGACGGATGCCATCGTGCGTGGACCGGAGATGACCGCCCTGCGCGACGGCGTACGCGGCAAAGATAAGCTCGATGTGCCGATCAAGTTCATCTGGAACTACGCGGGTAATACCATCATCAACCAGCATTCCGATATCAACAAAACTCACGACATTTTGCAGGATGAGAGTAAGTGCGAAACGATCGTTGTCATCGATAACTTTATGACCTCATCAGCGAAGTATGCCGATATTGTTCTGCCGGATCTGATGACCGTCGAGCAGGAAGATATCATCCCCAACGATTACGCCGGCAACATGGGATACCTGATTTTCCTCCAGCCGGTTACCGCCCCGAAGTTCGAGCGCAAGCCCATCTACTGGATCATGAGCGAAGTGGCGAAACGCCTCGGACCGGATATCCATCAGAAATTCACTGAAGGCCGTACGCAGGAGCAGTGGCTGCGCTACCTGTACGCCAAAATGGTCGCCAAAGATCCGCTGCTGCCGTCCTACGACGCGCTGAAAAAAATGGGTATTTATAAGCGCAAAGATCCTAACGGACATTTTGTGGCCTATAAAAAATTCCGTGACGATCCGGATGCCAATCCGCTGAAAACCCCGTCGGGCAAAATCGAGATCTACTCCAGCAAGCTGGCGGATATTGCGGCGACCTGGGAACTGCAAAAAGACGAAACCATCACCCCACTGCCGGTCTATACCTCAACCTTTGAAGGCTGGGACGCGCCCGAGCGCAGCAAATTCCCGCTGCAACTGTTCGGTTTCCACTTTAAAGCCCGTACCCACTCCAGCTACGGCAACGTGGATGTGCTCCAGGCCGCCTGTCGCCAGGAGGTGTGGCTTAACCCTGTGGATGCGGAGCAACGTGGTATCAAAAACGGGGATATGGTGCGCGTCTTCAACGACCGCGGCGAAGTGCGTATTGCCGCGAAAGTCACGCCACGCATCATGCCCGGCGTAAGCGCGATGGGCCAGGGCGCCTGACATGACGCCAACATGAGCGGCGATCGTGTCGATCACGGCTCCTGCATCAATACCCTGACCACGCACCGCCCGTCACCGCTGGCGAAAGGCAACCCGCAGCACACGAACCTGGTGCAGATCGAGAAGGCATAAGGATTAACCAATGACAACCCAGTATGGATTTTTTATTGATTCCAGCCGCTGCACCGGGTGCAAAACCTGCGAGCTGGCCTGCAAGGATTACAAAGACCTGACCCCGGATGTCAGCTTCCGGCGTATTTATGAATACGCGGGCGGCGACTGGCAGGAGGATAACGGCGTCTGGCATCAGAATGTCTTCGCCTATTACCTGTCGATTGCCTGCAACCACTGCGAAGATCCGGCCTGCACCAAGGTCTGCCCGAGCGGGGCAATGCACAAGCGCGACGACGGTTTTGTGGTGGTGGACGAGGATGTCTGCATCGGCTGTCGTTACTGTCACATGGCCTGTCCGTACGGCGCGCCGCAGTACAATGCCACCAAAGGCCACATGACCAAGTGCGACGGCTGCCACAGCCGCGTGGCGGACGGCAAAAAGCCCATCTGCGTCGAGTCCTGCCCGCTGCGCGCGCTGGACTTTGGCCCGATTGAGGAGCTGCGCAAAAAACACGGTCAGCTTGCTGCCGTCGCGCCGCTGCCGTCTGCGCACTTCACGAAGCCGAGTATTGTGATTAAACCTAACGCCAACAGCCGTCCGACGGGTGACACCACCGGCTACCTGGCAAACCCGAAGGAGGTGTGAGATGGGAAGTGGATGGCATGAATGGCCGCTGGTGATCTTCACCGTTTTCGGGCAGTGCGTGGCCGGCGCGTTAATCGTGACGGGCTTCGTCTGGCTTAAGGAAAATGATGACAAGGCCAGAATGCGTATCGTGCGCAGCCTGTTTTTTCTCTGGCTGGTAATGGGTATTGGGTTTATGGCCTCGGTACTGCATCTAGGCTCCCCGCTGCGTGCCTTCAACTCGCTTAACCGCGTGGGCGCGTCAGCGCTGAGTAATGAGATCGCGGCGGGTTCGATCTTCTTTGCCGTGGGCGGTTTCTGGTGGCTGGTGTCGGTTATCGGTAAAATGCCCCCAGCTTTGGGCAAAATCTGGCTGGTTGTCAGCCAGCTCCTGGGCATCGTTTTCGTCTGGGCGATGACCCGGGTCTATCAGATTGAGACTGTCCCGACCTGGTATACGGGTTACACCACGCTGAGCTTCTTCCTGACGATGGTCCTTGCTGGTCCTCTGCTGGCCGCGCTGCTGCTGCGCGTGGCAAACGTGACATTCAAAGGTACTCTTGCCGCGTCTGTCAGCGTACTGGCACTTATCGTCTGCGTGGCGGTCGTCGTGTTGCAAAGCAATACGCTGGGGACGATACAGAGTTCCATCCAGCAGGCTAACGCCCTGCTTCCGGATTATGGTTCGCTTCAGGTATGGCGCATCGCGTTGCTGGCGGCGGGTTTAGGCTGCTGGATCTGCCCGCTGATTCGTCGTCAGGAGCCAAAAACGCTCGGCCTGTTTGCAGGTGTCGTGCTGGTGGCGCTGGGTGAACTGATTGGCCGTGGGCTATTTTATGGTCTGCATATGACCGCAGGGTTAGCAATTGCAGGTTAACACAGGTGCGCGGGGCTACCCGCGCGCAAGTAAGGAAAGTTGTAATGAATGAAGTCTCACACCGCGAATCGTTCGCGTTCAGCGCCCGGGTACTGGGCGCGCTGTTTTATTTCGCCCCAGACAGCGAGCAGACCGCGCCGCTGGTGAGTGCCCTGACCGCAGGTGACTGGGTTCAGGACTGGCCGCTGGCGGAGGAAAACCTGCTGCCCGTCGCCAGTATGTTTAAGACCCCATTGGATGAAGCGTTGAAAGACGCCTGGCAGCGTCTGTTTATTGGCCCGTATGCCCTGCCCGCCCCCCCGTGGGGCTCGGTCTGGCTTGATCGCGAGTCCGTGCTGTTTGGCGATTCGACCCTCGCGTTGCGTCAGTGGATGCGTGAAAACCATATCGCCTTTGAGATGCAGCAGAATGAGCCTGAAGATCATTTCGGAATGTTGCTGATGCTGGCGGCATGGCTTGCCGAGAACGGTCGCGAAACAGAACGCGACCAGCTTCTTGCGTGGCATCTGCTGCCATGGAGCACGCGTTTCCTGAGCGTATTCGTTGAAAACGCGGCCCATCCGTTCTACACCGCGCTGGGTAAACTTGCCCAGCTGACGCTGGCGGAATGGCAGTCCACTTTGCTGATCCCGATTGCCGAAAAAACGCTGTACCGATAACAGCGCCTGGCTTGTCCACCCGTTGTGCAGGCCAGGTTCGCACATTTTTGCTGCAACACAACGTCACAACTGTTATGCTGTATATAATTACAGTATACGGGGGTGCACAATGGCTGTTGAAACAAAATTTGTTGTCGTAAGAAAAGGTGAAGAGAAAATGACATTTGCCAGTAAGAAAGAGGCTGACGCTCACGACAAACTGCTCGATATGGCAGAAGCGTTCACCGACTGGCTGTTGCAAAGCGGAATGCAGATGGATGAAACGCAGGCGGAGAATCTTGGTCTGTATCTCGCCGAGCAGAAAGAGTCCGTGCAGCATATCCTGCGTACCAGCAAGCTTCCCGAGCGCAATGCTGCAACGGATAAAACAGCATCAGATGCGGATAGCAGCAAAAAAATCCGGGCCGTCAAAGCCGCCTGATCGTCAGAACGTCTCATCACCTGTCCTGTTGCCGCGGGCCGGAAACGGCTCGCGGCTTTATTATGGTCGGCTGAACCTTATATTCATCAACCATAACCGTGAAATTACGTCCTGTTATCTTGATTTGTCCGCCTCAACGTTTACGCTGATATTCAGCCTTTTTGCTTCCATGGTTATTATTGTTTTGGCCTGGTCCTTATCGCCCCCGTGCACTTTATCTATCAGATCCTGTACAAGGGTCATCATCAGAAAATTTTTATTTGCAGGATAAAAATCTGTCGTAGTGATCCCGTTATCCTTCAGGCGCTGATGCGCCACCGTCTCTGTATCTGCGATTATTTCTGCCACTTTCTCATGCATGATCTCGATCTGCTCGAAAACAATGCGGTTAATCATTTCAATCTGTTCTGGCGTAAAATTCGGTTCCATTATTTCCCCTCGTCAGGCGTATGTTAAAAACACGTGCATCACACGTTGGGCGCCTCTGAATGGTGCGGTAAATTATCACACAACTCTTGTAACTCGTTGATCATCCTGGCCACATGAAAGCCATCACAAACAGAATGATGGACCTGAACGGCGAAAGGCAACAAGACTTTTCCATCCTGGTCATAGTATTTTCCAAACGTGAACATGGGCGCAAAAAAATTCCGCATGTTAGCGACGTTGACGTTAAAACTGCTAAAACTGACCCACGGAATATCCGATATGAAAAATATATTCTCCTGGGACTCTTCCTTAGGCCAGTAAGCAAGGATATTGCCATAGCGGGCAACATCTTCTGCATAAACGCGCTGAAAATGGTGAATATTTCCATCGTAATGACTCCACAACGATGAAAACGTCTCCGTTTCTTTATGGAAAAGGGTATAGCTTGGATGAACCTCATTCCATATTACAAGCTCATCATCCTTCATGGCCATACGGAATTCCGGATGCCGGTTTACGACGTCAGAAATTAGGGAAATAATCGCAGGATAAAATTTCCAGCCAACCTCTTTGATATGCTTTAGCAGCACGGTAATGTCCAGCTGAACCGTTTGGTTAAATGTAGATTGAGCAAAGCCCTGAAATACTTCAAAGTGTTCCTTTCTTGCCCAACGTGATAAGTCAACTACCGTATATTCTGGCGTTATTTTTGTCATTTCATAGCCTTAGTTGAGCTGCGCTATATAAAATAGTAGCGTATCACAAACCCAGGGGCTGTATAGACCGTAGCGTAGAGGCACCCTAAATTTTCAGCGTATCAATCACCGCTCTCAGCGCCGGGGACACGTTGCGGTGTGGATAATAGAGGTACAGTCCGTCCATCCGCAGGCTGTAGCGCTGTAAGACGCGTATAAGCGTGCCACGCTCCAGATCGTCAGCCACCAGCTCAACCGGGACATAGGCCAGCCCGAGTCCCAGCCTGGCCGCTTCGGCCTCCATGTAGCTGTCGGAAAAGGCCCATTGCCCCTCCGGGCGGTGAGTAACTCGCTTCCCGTCCTGAACCAGCTCCCATTGATAGTGGTTACCGTCGGCAAACTGGTAGGCAATGCAGGGATGAGCATCCAGATCGGCGGGCGTCTGCGGGAAACCATAGCGCCGAAAATGCGCCGGAGCGGCAACCACAGCCATCTCCATATCGGGCGTGATGCGCACGGCAATCATTCCTTGTCCCACCTCCGGCCCCAGCCGGACGCCCGCGTCGAATCGCTCGGTAATGATATCCACGAACCGGCTCTCATTCATCAATTCCAGACGGATATCCGGATAACGCTGTTTGAAGATAGCAAGCTTTGGCAGCAGGCATTTTTCGATGGCGTGCTGGCTGGCATTAATGCGCACCGTGCCGGACGGCGTCTGGCGATAATGCGCCAGTCTTGTCAGCCCGGTATCGAGCGCATCAAAGGCTGAACCAGCGGTCTGGTAAAGTTGCTCCCCGGCATGGGTCAGCGACAGTTTGCGCGTGGTACGCACCAGAAGCTGAACGCCCAGCCGCTCTTCCAGCTCGCGAACCGATCGGCTGATGCCGGATTGTGCCAGCCCGAGCCGTTGCGCGGCTGCCGTGAAACTTCCCTCCCGCACCACCTGGATAAACAGATACAGCTCATTGTAGTTTTCCCGCTTCGCCATCATGTCTCATCAATTGATAACAATATGATATTAATCCTAGCAGCTTTTGGCCTCTAATCAGCACTATTTCTGCTAACTATAATGACCGCATGACAACAACACACGGTACCTCTTATGCAAACATTCACCCAAAAACTGTCCGTTGCGCTGCTGCTATGCGCATCATTAAGTGGAGTGACAACAATGAGTTATGCAGAAACACGAAATCCTGACGCCCCCGTTTCGATGGTGACAACCTGGGATAAGACCTTCGCCAGGAGCGATAAAGTCGACCACCGCAAGGTGACGTTCGAGAACCGATACGGGATCACCCTGGTCGGCGATCTGTACATTCCCAGGAACAGCGGCGACCAGAAGCTGGCGGCGATTGCCGTCAGTGGACCATTCGGTGCGGTTAAAGAACAATCCAGCGGTCTTTACGCCCAGACTCTGGCTGAACAGGGGTTCGTGACCCTGGCCTTCGACCCATCCTACACGGGTGAAAGCGGCGGCCAGCCGCGTAACGTTGCCTCCCCTGATATCAACACCGAAGACTTTAGCGCCGCAGTGGATTTCCTCGGATTACAGAAAGAAGTCGACCGTAACCGTATCGGCATTCTCGGGATCTGCGGCTGGGGCGGTATGGCGCTGAACGCGGCATCCATGGATACCCGCGTGAAGGCGGTCGCCACCAGCGTAATGTACGATATGAGCCGCGCGATGGGTCACGGCGTGGGCGACGGGAGAGATCGTTATTCAGCGGCCGATCGCCGGGCCGTGTTGCAGTATCTGAACGCGCAACGCTGGAAAGATGCTGAAAGCGGCACCTTCGCCCATGGCGGCCACGATATTTATGTCGATGAAAACGGTAAGGTAACAGCGGCCGGGCGTATTCTGCCGGAAGCATTGCCCGCCGATCCGCATCCGGTACTGAAAGAGTTCTATGATTACTACCGTATGCCGCGCGGCTTCCATGCCCGTTCCGTAAACTCCACCGGCGCATGGACCGCGACCATGCCGTTGTCCTTTATGAATATGCCGCTGCTGAGCTATGCCGGGGAGATCACCATCCCAACGCTGATTGTGACCGGTGAAAACGCGCACTCACGTTATTTTGCGGAAGATGCGTTTAAAGCTGTCGGCAGCAAACAGAAGGAACTGGTGATTGTTCCCGGTGCGAATCACGTTGATCTCTACGATAACGTCGCAGGGAAAATCCCGTTCGCGCAGTTCGGGCAGTTTTTCAAAACCAGTCTGGATTAATTCTCTTAGCCCCCGGCAATCAGGGGGCTTATCTTCTCTTCGCCGTGAATTACACCTATGTCCACACTGAATCAAACCTCATCCCGTGATGCTGAGCGTGCACACTGGGGCGGTATTTTTGCCATGACCCTGTGCGTTTTTGTCCTCATTGCCTCGGAATTTATGCCCGTCAGTCTGCTCACGCCCCTCGCCAGAGACTTAGGGGTGACAGAGGGGATGGCTGGCCAGGGGATCGCCATCTCTGGGGCGCTGGCTGTCCTGACCAGCCTTTTTCTTTCCCGGCTTGCCGGGAATATGAATCGCAAACATCTTCTTTTAGGCATGACCGTCCTGATGGCGCTGTCAGGGATCATTATCGCCTTCGCCCCGAATGCTCTGATGTATATGGCAGGCCGGGCGCTGATCGGCATCGCCATCGGCGGTTTCTGGTCGATGTCTGCTGCCACCGCCATTCGGCTGGTGCCTCAGCATCAGGTCTCTCGTGCGCTGGCAATTTTCAACGGCGGCAACGCGCTGGCGACGGTGGTCGCCGCCCCGCTGGGCAGTTATCTCGGCTCGACCATTGGCTGGCGCGGCGCGTTTCTGTGCCTGGTTCCCGTGGCGATTGTGGCGTTCATCTGGCAATATTTTAGCCTGCCCAACATGGGCGGGCACCAGGGTCCGTCGCCACGTAAAAGCCTATTACGCCTGCTCCACCAGCCTGCGGTTTCGGTGGGTCTGATGGCGTGCGGCCTGTTCTTCATGGGACAGTTTGCGTTATTTACCTATGTGCGCCCCTTCCTCGAAACCGTCACCCACGTCAGTCCTTCCGCCTTATCGCTGATCCTGCTCACTATCGGTATCGCAGGTTTCATCGGCACGCTGATCGTCGCGCTGGCCCTGAATGCCGCGTTTTACCTCACCTTAATGGCCATACCGCTGCTTATGGCGCTGATTGCAGGGGTATTAATGCTCACCGGTGACAGCCTGTGGATCGTGGCCCTGCTGTTAGGTTTCTGGGGAATGCTGGCAACTGCGGCCCCCACGGGCTGGTGGACGTGGATCGCCCGTACGTTACCGGAAGATGCCGAGGCTGGCGGCGGGCTGATGGTCGCGGTGATCCAACTCTCCATTGCGCTTGGCTCAACGGCGGGTGGCGTGGTGTTTGATACCTTTGGCTGGCAGAGCACCTTCGCTTTAAGCGGCATATTACTCCTGAGTGCCGTAATACTGACTTTTACGACGTCGCGCCATCGGAAATAAGGCATTATATTTACAAGGTTATTTTATTTAATTACAAAACCTCGCACTCCTCCCGTTGAAATAATAATTAAGCAATATCCTGGTCAGCCAGCGACATCGCTTTGTTAGCTTGAGCATTCAGGCAAAGCTCAAACCGGAGGTATTCTTTGCTGATTAAATTAAAGAAAGAACGAACGCATCAGGAGGATCGTCGTCTTGCCCTCTGGCTGGCGACCTCCGCGGGACTGCTGAATGCCATTGCGCTGGGCGCGTTCGGCTTTTTTCCCTCGCATATGACGGGTAATACCTCGCAGTTATCCAGCGAAGTTTCCTCCACCGATCTCAGCGATATTCTTTTCTTTGGCGCCATTATTCTGTCGTTTGTCTCAGGCGCCATCGCTGCGCGGATTATTGTTATCTGGGGGATTATCCATAACGTCAGGCTGGTATTCAGCCAGGTTCTGTTTGTTGAAGGGCTATTACTGGCCGGGGTATCCCTGTACGAAATGTATTTTCACTCCTTCGCCACGAATCAGGAGATTATTATTTTCCTGTGCGGGTTGATGGGCATTCATAATTCCACCTCCACTCAGCTATCCGGCGGTCGGGTGAGATCCACGCACATCACCGGCACGCTGACCGATGCGGGCATTTCGCTGGCCTCCGTTATGGTCGCCATGCTGCGCCGGGATTACTCCAAAGATACGGCCGCGCAAAAGAGTCAGCTCAAGACCCATTTAACTACCCTTTTCTCCTTTATCAGCGGCGGGATCGCGGGGCTGATCCTGTTCAGAGCGTTTGGATTCCACGCAATGCTGGCGCTGGGCCTGATGCTGGTACTCGTTGCCGCCTTCTCTCTCGTCCGCATCTCGTGGCGGGTACGCAAGGTGCGCGCCGCGCTCAGTCGTCAGGTTTAATCAGCACGCCTTACGTGACGTTGTCACCTAAGGCGTGCTTCTTTAAGACTATTCTGCCTGCCCACTGACAGCCCTTATGCCATAAGGCTTCACTCAGGTTGTCACTAATTTCATAGGGTTACTGTTTTACCCCCTTCGCTGGAACCCTTCCGTTTCGCTTGCTATAGGTGAAGTACCCCTGCCGAAACATGGCATAACAACAGGCAACCGGTGGTTGCTATAACGCATGCGCACAGGGAGACACACCGCAATGCACCCATTACTTAAACGTTCGCTGCTTTTTGTCGGCGCGATTATCGTGGTTCTCGCTCTCCTCACCTGGGGAATTGGACTGGAGACGATTAAGGCGCGCCAGGTTGACCTGATCTACCTCGGGCAACAGCACCTGATTCTGGTCTTTTCATCAATGTTCTTTGCCCTGCTGGTGGGCATTCCAAGCGGTATTCTGCTGAGCCGTCCGGCCGCGCGTGGTATCGCCGAATATGTGATGCAAATCTTTAACGTGGGCAACACCCTGCCGCCGCTGGCCGTTCTGGCGCTGGCGATGGTGGTGATTGGCATCGGTGATAAACCGGCCATTATCGCCCTCTTTCTGGCTTCCCTGCTGCCGATTGTGCGTAACACCTATGCCGGGCTGTGCTCTGTTCCCGCGTCGTTGCTGGAAGCGGCAAACGGCATCGGCATGACCAAATGGCAGCGCCTGCGTCAGGTCGAACTGCCTAACGCCTGGCCGGTGATGCTTTCCGGTATTCGCATTGCCACTGCGATTAACGTCGGTACCGCACCGCTGGCATTCCTGATCGGCGCCAGCAGCTACGGCGAGCTGATATTCCCGGGGATCTATCTGAATGACTTCCCGACGCTGATCCTGGGCGCGGCGGCCACCGCCCTGTTCGCCCTGATTCTGGATACGCTGCTGGCGGCGCTGGGTCGGCTACTGAGCCCGCATCTCGCGCGATAATTATAACAAGGAGCTTCTATGAGACTGTTTTCCGGCCTGACGGCGCTGTGCGCCGCCGCGCTCTTCACCAGCCAGGCGCTCGCCGCGCCGCTGATCCTGGCAACCAAGAGCTTTACCGAGCAGCACATTCTCTCGGCCATGACCGTGCAGTATCTGCAAAAGAAAGGGTTTCAGGTACAGCCGCAGACCAATATTGCAACGGTGATTTCCCGCAACGCGATGATCAACAAGCAGATTGATATGACCTGGGAGTATACCGGCACGTCACTGATCATCTTCAACCACATCAACAAACGCATGTCGCCGCAGGAGTCATACGAGACGGTGAAACGCCTCGACGCGAAGCACGGTCTGGTGTGGCTTAAACCTGCCGATATGAACAATACGTATGCCTTTGCCATGCAGCGCAAGCGCGCCGAGGCTGAACATATCAATACCATGTCTGAAATGGTGGCAAAGATTGAGCAGATCCGTAAAACCGATCCGGATAACAACTGGCTGCTGGGCCTTGACCTGGAATTTGCCGGGCGCAGCGACGGGATGAAGCCGTTGCAGGCGGCCTACAACATGGAGCTGGACCGCCCGCAGATCCGCCAGATGGATCCGGGCCTGGTCTATAACGCGGTGCGCGACGGGTTTGTCGATGCGGGGCTGATCTACACCACCGATGGGCGCGTAAAGGGCTTCGATCTTAAAGTGCTGGAAGACGATAAAGGCTTCTTCCCGAGTTACGCCGTGACGCCAGTTGTTCGAAAAGACACGCTGGAGGCTAACCCGGGACTGGAGGAGGCGCTGAACACCCTCTCAGCCCAGCTCAATAACGACGTTATCACCGAACTGAATAAGAAGGTGGATATCGACCATCAGTCACCGCAGCAGGTCGCCCGTGATTTCCTGCGTAGCAAACAGTTGCTGTAGGAGGCGCTATGGAGACGATTCACTATATTCTCGACAACTGGGACTATCTCTTAACCCTGACGCTGCAACACCTGTGGCTGGTGGCGCTCGCCGTCGGCCTGGCGATTGTGATTGGCGTGCCGCTGGGCATTTTAATTGTCCGCCATAAATGGCTGGCAACGCCGGTGCTGGGGATTGCCACCATTGTGCTCACCATCCCGTCAATTGCGCTTTTCGGCCTGATGATCCCGCTCTTTTCGCTGATCGGTCAGGGCATTGGCGCCCTGCCCGCGATTACGGCGGTGTTCCTCTATTCGCTGCTGCCGATTGTGCGTAACACCCACACGGCGCTCGACAGCCTGCCGCCGGGCCTGCGAGAAGCGGGACGCGGCATCGGCATGACCTTCTGGCAGCGTCTGCGCTGGGTGGAAATCCCGATGGCGCTGCCGGTGATTTTTGGCGGCATCCGCACCGCCGTGGTGATGAACATTGGCGTCATGGCGATTGCCGCCGTGATCGGTGCGGGCGGGCTGGGCCTGCTGCTGCTTAACGGTATTGGCGGGAGTGATATTCGTATGTTGATTGCGGGCGCGCTGATGATTTGTCTTTTAGCGATTGTGCTCGACTGGTTGCTGCACCGTTTGCAGGTGGTACTGACTCCGAAGGGGATTCGATAATGATAAAACTGGAAAACCTCACCAAACAATTTTCACAGAAACACGGCCAGACGTTTAAGGCCGTCGACAACGTCAACCTGAACGTGCCTGAAGGGGAAATGTGCGTGCTGCTCGGCCCGTCCGGCTGCGGGAAAACCACTACCCTGAAGATGATCAACCGTCTCATTACGCCAAGCAGCGGGACGATCCTGATTAACGGCGAAGACACCAGCGGAATGGACACCGTGACCCTGCGCCGCAACATTGGCTACGTGATCCAGCAGATTGGCCTGTTCCCGAACATGACCATCGAAGAGAACATTACCGTCGTGCCGCGCATGCTGGGCTGGGACAAAGCGCGCTGTAAATCCCGCGCCGAAGAGCTGATGGATATGGTGGCAATGGATCCGCATAAATTCCTTCACCGCTATCCGCGCGAAATGTCCGGCGGTCAGCAGCAGCGTATCGGCGTCATCCGCGCGCTGGCAGCGGATCCTCCGGTCCTGCTGATGGATGAACCGTTCGGCGCGGTCGACCCGATTAACCGAGAAGTGATCCAGAACCAGTTCCTGGAGATGCAGCGCAAGCTGAAAAAGACCGTGATGCTGGTGAGCCACGATATTGACGAAGCGCTGAAGCTGGGCGACCGTATTGCCGTCTTCCGTCAGGGACGTATCGTGCAGTGCGCCAGCCCGGACGAGCTGCTGGCGAAACCCGCGAATGAGTTTGTCGGCTCGTTTGTTGGTCAGGACCGGACGTTGAAACGCCTGCTGCTGGTCTCGGCGGGCGACGTCACCGACCAGCAGCCGACCATTACGGTACGCGAATCGACGCCGCTGCCGGAGGCCTTCGCCACCATGGATGACAACGATATTCGCGCCATTACCGTGGTTGATGAGCACGGCAAACCGCTCGGCTTTGTGAAGCGCCGCGAAGCGCGTAACGCCAGCGGCAGCTGCGGGGATATTCTGCATCCGTTCCGCATGACCGGTAAGGCCGAGGATAACCTGCGCGTGGTGCTTTCTCGCCTGTATGAGAGCAACACCAGCTGGATGCCGATTGTGGACGAGGACGGACGCTATAACGGCGAGATATCCCAGGATTATATTGCGGAATATTTGAGCTCAGGGCGTACGCGCCGGGCGTTGAATATTCATAGCGAAACTTAATCACCAGGACCGAATCGAGGGCTATTAAAACATAATAGCCCTTCGTGCCGCGTAATCATTGTTCGCTAGTAACGTTATTGAATTCTCCTACCAGCGAAGCTCTGACGTTGGCATGAAGGTTACAGACCTCACGCTATCCGCTACGTCATAGTTAATTTGCATACTGGTAGGAATATCGTAATCCTTTACTTCATAAAGGTCTGTCCAGCCATAATCCTTATTCATTACAGTGTAAGGAGGCGCACTTCGTAGAGGCTCACCAAGATTTTCATTAACCCATTTGCGTGACATAGACACCTGCAAAGGTGCTGGTAGTTCATTAGGGAATGTCCAACTGGACGCAGGTTCGTGCTGAATTCTGAGTGTGACAGATTTCAATATCCGTCCCTCCCGCCAGAAAGAAAGAAAAATTCCTTCCTGGGCCATTTCGAGATTAATGGTTGGCGTTCCAGAAGCTCCCTTTGGTGGAGACTTATACGGAATTAAATCCTTATCAAGCATATATTGATAAGATTTACCCAGACTATTTATCAGCGCTTCAACGTTTACCGTCATTTGTACAACCCCGTTTCACTGTTTATTTTATGAATTTTTACCCTTGCTTCTTCGATCTGGATTTCGGTTGCTCCATGCTCTTTCAATGCCGGTTTTATGGCATCCAGATTGCGGTCAACTGCTGCCCTGAGGTTCCTCGAGTCAAGCTCAATTTGTTTAGGCGTATTACGTCCACCATATGTCTCGCTTATTTTTTGATGCATCTCTTTCGGGATCACGATGGCAGAAACTTTATCAGTCAGCGAAAGTATTTCGTCATCGTCTAACAACGGATAATTAGCTCTCAGATATGCATCAACAGCAGCTCTTGACGGCATATGATCTGCCTCATAAATCCCCTGCCGCGAACGGCGTTTAAAGTCACTGTATAATTCGACCTCCAGAAACTCCACCGGCGGTTTGCTCAGGTAGATATAAATCGGCGGCAGGTCAGGGAACGGCAGGATCAGAATGTAATCCGCGAAACTCTTTTCCTCCAGTGCCGGGCTGGTGGTCGCCGTTATGCCGGTGTTATTGGGTAGCGGGTCCACAATCACCGGGTTCGGCAGCACCGGCCGCGCCTGGTTGCCGGTATTCCACGGCTTTTTCTCGTCCGTTCGATCAGGCGTCCAGACGATGGTTATGCGCGGTTCTGCCTCGGTGGTGAAGATGTACGCCTGCTGTCTGCTGTCATACTCCATTTTTCTGACGCGCACACTGTCCCGGCCAGGTGGTGTGTGCCAGCCATGCGGCACCGGGTTCCCCCTGCTGTCGTTCTCCCACGTATAGCGAATACGGCTCGGGGCTTCACGCATCTGCTCCAGGCGCATACGGTCGATAAAGTCCTGTTCGCCGTCATTCAGCCTGCCGGGCATCATCCCCACCAGCAGACCTGCCACAGGTGCACCGGGTCCGGCAACAGCGCCACGCACCGCCCAGGTGCCGTAGGTCAGCGCCCTGCCGCTTATCAGCTCCAGTAGGCTTGCGCCTGCCGTGGCCGCCTGCGCCCGTGCAGCAGCAGACGCGGCAGCAACGGCGGCCTGGTAATCCATCTCCTCATGGTTACCGTTCCACCAGCGCCAGAGAGCGCTGCGCTTCTTCGGTTTGGGGATATTTTCAGGCTTTTTCTTTTTAGCGGTCTGTGCGTACTGCGGGACGTCTGAATCGCTGGCGGGCATGGCGTGATAAAATGCCATATCGGCAAAATTAGTGTGGGGCTCGCGCTGGTCACCGGCATCATTGCAACCCTCACCACGCAGGCAGGATTTTGCGAATACCCGGTTGCGCTCCCTTTCCTCCTCCCTGCGTTTTTCTTCGGCCTGCTTTTCTGCTGCCAGCCTGGCGGCGTGTTCTTCCCTGGCAACGTCAACCGGGTCTCGTCCACGTCCCAGCCACTGACCTGCCGGGGCTATCACCCGGTTCGAACCAGGCGGACAACCACAATGTACTTCGGACCCATGAACGGCTACAGGTACGCCGTGAAAACTTACGCGCGGCTCACCTGATACAATGACGCCCTGTTTCCCGCATCTGGGGCAGGGAGTGGTTTTATCACCTACCCGGAGTATCCTGCGGCCAAATTCAGTGCTGTCCGTGATGGAAGCAATACATCTGGCGCCGGTGGTTGTCCTGTCATTTTCGAGCGCCTGCCCCCGTCCATAATTATCGGTACGGTATCCCATTGGTACACATTCTCTATCCCTGGAAAAATAGATCCAATTTTATCACCGCCGCCTTCAGAGTAAAAATGTTTATTTTCAATATGTTAAACATTGAAGCATCCTTGAGATTAACCTGCATTTATTAAGCTAACAGCACTTCTGTTTATTCCCTTCCGAATCCGCACGCATACCTTTTGCTAACCTCACGTTTTCCCATCACAATATTGTTTTGTCCTCATTTAATTGCGACCCATGCAACGTCTTAATGCTTACCCCGACATCCGCGTGATGTTGCGCCGACTCCTGATCGCTTCCATCATCGGCGTGCTGGCGGCGCTGGCCGTTGCGGTGTTCCGCCACAGCATGTATCTGCTGGAGTGGCTATTTCTCAGCAACGAAAGCGGAAGTCTGGTGAACGCCGCAGCCGCGTTATCGCCCTGGCGGCGGGCGCTGACGCCTGCGCTGGGTGGTCTGGCCGCGGGAATGCTACTGTGGGGATGGCAGCGCATGACGGCACAACGTCCCCACGCCCCCACCGATTATATGGAAGCGCTTGAGACCGGTGACGGCCACTTTGATTACGGCGCCAGCCTGGTGAAATCCCTCGCGTCGTTGCTGGTGGTCGCCAGCGGCAGCGCCATCGGCCGTGAAGGCGCCATGATCCTGCTCGCCGCCCTCGCCGCCTCCTTTTTTGCACAACGTTGTACGCCGAAATCCGAATGGAAACTGTGGATCGCCTGCGGTGCCGCCGCCGGGATGGCCAGCGCCTATCATGCGCCGCTGGCGGGCAGCCTGTTTATCGCAGAGATCCTGTTTGGCACGCTGATGCTGGCCTCCCTCGGCCCGGTGGTGATTGCCGCTGTAGTGGCCCTGCTGACCACGCGCCTGTTAAGTCCCGGCGCGAATACGCTATATGATGTCCATCTCAGCGAGATGCTTACGGCGGTGGATTATTTCCTGATCGTTGGCGTGGGTCTGCTGGCTGGCGTTTGCGGCCCGCTGCTGATGTGGCTGATGGCGGCCAGCCACAGGCTGTTTCTGCGTCTCAAACTTTCACCGCCGTGGCAGCTGGCGCTGGGTGGTCTGATCGTCGGGCTGCTGTCGCTGCTGACGCCGAAGGTATGGGGGAATGGCTACAGCGTGGTTCAGGCGTTTTTGCAGTCGCCGCCGCTGCTGTCGGTGATTGCTGGCGTCTTTATTTGCAAGCTGCTGGCGGTGCTGGCAAGCAGCGGGTCCGGCGCGCCGGGAGGCGTGTTCACGCCAACCTTGTTCGTCGGTATAGCAACGGGAATGCTGTTTGCGCAGATCTTTGCGCTGTGGTTTCCTGGCTCTGAGACGGCGATCCTGCTTGGGCTGGCGGGTATGGCGACGCTGCTCGCCGCCACAACGCATGCGCCAATCATGTCGGCCTTGATGGTCTGTGAGATGACCGGGCAGTATTTTTTACTACCCGGTTTGCTGGTTGCCTGTGTTGTGGCGTCGGTATTATCGAGAACGCTACGCCACGACTCGATCTACGGCCAGCATACCGCCGAAAGCCGAGAGATCGATATAGTGCGTTAATTCGCGCTGCTCGGCGCGGGGCAGATAAGGCAGTTCGCCTACCAGCGGGCCAGGCAGCTTTTTGCTCAGCACGTCGATGATTTCAGCGTAGTGCGCAAGGCCCGGGTTAATACGGTTCGCCACCCAACCAATCAGCGGCAGGCCGTCATTAGCGATAGCCTGCGCCGTCAGCAAGGCATGGTTGATGCACCCTTCCTGAATGCCCACGACCATAATCACCGGCAACTGCTCCTGCACCACCCATTCGGAAAGGGGACGTAAATCGTTCATCAGGCTGCGCCATCCGCCGGTCCCTTCAACGACCACGTGGTCAACCTTTTCACTCAGATTTGCCAGGCCATCAGAAAGCAGGCTGTAGTTGATCAGCCCACTGTGGGCGACGCTGCTTTCCTCTTCGCTTAAGGCGATAGGATTGACGGCATCATAAGGCAGTTCCAGAGACGAGACGCTTTGCAGAACCAGGGCATCCTTATTGCGCAGCCCTTCTGGCGTCTCTTTACTGCCTTTTGCAACCGGCTTGTATCCTGCAACGCGTTTACCGCTTGCCGCCAGGGCCTGGAGTAACGCGCGGGATACGACTGTCTTCCCGACAGACGTATCCGTACCAGTAATAAAGAAACGCTTAAGCATGACTCATTCCACCTCTTGGGTATGCTTCAAAAAATATAAACCAGGTAAATAATTCAGTGGGGAAAGTCTACGGGAAGCGTGCGCTACCCGGCTTGAGATAGCGCAATTTTTCGTACATCTCTGGAAAAGAGTTAGCCCTGAAGCAAACGAATCAGTAACGAGCCGTTGTACATCGCATCTTTTACCAGCGCGGCGCCAGCCATCGTGCCCTGGTTGGAAAATTGCGTACTTTCGACCACGATGTTTTTACTGTACGCGGGAAGCGCCTGCTGATTGATGCAGGCGGAAATCGCCGGAAAGAGGATATCCGCCGCCTGGCTGAGCGGGGAGCCGATCAGTATTTTTTGCGGGTTAAACAGGTTCACCATAATGGCCAGAATGCGCCCGACATTATTGCCCACGCCGGTAATGATATCCTTCGCCAACAGATCGCCCTGCCTTGCCGCAGCGCACAGTGCCTCAACGCTCAACGGCTGACCGTGCAGCGTGGAGCTCATCGACTGGCTGAGCCGCACCTGCGCCAGCTCCAGCACGCTTTCGACGCTGGCAATCGTCTCCAGACAGCCATGGTTACCGCAGTAGCAGCGTTTCCCATACGGATCGACCTGCGTATGGCCGATCTCCACCAGGCTACTGCTGCCAGCATGCAACAGACGCCCGTCGGTGATCACACCTGCGCCAACGTTATGATCAATCACCACCTGAATCACGTCGCGCGCGCCCCGGGAAGCGCCAAATAACGCCTCCGCCATCGTCCAGGCGCTGATATCATGCTGAATGTAGACCGGCACACCGGTGTGGTTTTCCAGCACGTCGCCCAGCGGCATCTCTTTGACGTTTTCATAAAACGGCATGCGGTGCACAATGCCATTTTCGGTATCAATAATTCCCGGCAGGGTGATCGCAATCGCCGTTAAACGTTCAAGACGCTGCTGGTGACGAATAAAGAACTGGTCGATGTGGGTCAGAATGGCATCGAGAAGTGGTTGCTCTGCATTAAGCGGGAGTTCCAGCCGGTCCTCCACCACCAGCTTGCTGCTGAGGTCGCGCAGCGCGAGGAAGATTTCCCCGCGGCTAATCCGCAGCGACAGGTAGTGCCAGGCTTCCGTTTCCACCACCAGCCCTACCGCCGGACGGCCACGGCTGCCCGGCTCCTGAATTTCTGTCTCCTGAACCAGATGGGCTTCCAGCATTTCGCGGACAATCTTGGTAATACTGGCGGGTGCCAGTTGTGCCAGGCGCGAAAGATCGATACGCGAAACCGGACCAAGCTGATCAATCAGGCGATAAACGGCGCCCGCGTTGGTCTGCTTGATCTGATCGATATGCCCTGGCTGACTATCAGCAACCACCTCGTACTCCCTTATTTTCGAGCTTCGAAATAAACTGAGGGCTATGGTGAAGCACTTCAATGGCTGACGTCAAATTTTTACTTAGCCATGTGATTTACTGCACATTTTCGCCCACATTTCCCTATAAATAACGCCCGTGAGAAGCGGTAATTAATTGTTCTTTGAAACGCTGTGCCGCATGGCTCTGTTCATGATGTTTAGACCACACCAGCCACATCTCTGAGACTGCATCCTGCTCGGCTATCTTCACCCAGCGCATTTCCGCCAGTTGTACCCGTTTAAATGAGGCCGGGAGAATCGATACGCCAAGCCCTGCGGCAACGAGACCAATGATCGTCATGGCTTCCCCCACCTCCTGCGCGATAGTCGGGACAAGTCCATATCGCCGCATCAGACCAAGAATATCGTCATACAACCCGGTACCCACCTGTGGGTCAAAAAAGACAAACGGCTCTTTCGCCAGTTCAGCCAGCGAGACGCTGTGCTGCGCGGCGAGCGGATGATCACGGGGGATCATCGCCATCAGCGGTTCGCGCAGGATCACCTGCCACGCCAGGGTATCAGGCAACTGCGTGTTACGCATCAGCCCCAGGTCGAGCGATCCTTCGTTAAGCGGCGCTATCTGCTCCCGGGTATTTATTTCGCGCGTCTGAATATGCACATCCGGAAAATTACGGCGAAACGAGGATAAAGTTTCCGAAACAGCGCTGATAAAGGGGGCCGATGAGGTAAACCCGATGCGCAGCTCCCCCGTCTCCCCAAGATAAAGCCGTTCCGCTCTGGCGGCGGCGTCCTCCACCATACTCAGGATCTGTCGGCTATCGGCGAGAAACTGTTTTCCCGCCGCCGTCAGGCTCACGCTGCGGTTGGTTCGCGCCAGCAGACGCGCCCCGACCTGCTGCTCCAGGATCTGGATCTGCTGGCTTAGCGGTGGCTGAGAGATATTCAGCCTTGCCGCCGCACGACCAAAATGTAGCTCTTCGGCGACGGCGACAAAATAGCGTAGGTGGCGCAGCTCGATATTCATATTTATAAAGTATCATTTGAGATTATTAATATATTAGACAGAATATTTTACATTTTCCTACCC
>NZ_JBLVXX010000128.1:0-1221 GCF_048283985.1 Enterobacter cloacae complex sp. 6730903
TGACCTGCCCCCACGATTAGATACAACGCTCAGTTAGTAACGTCGGAATCTTCATTCTCAGAATGACCCTTTCTCCAGCCCGCTGCAAATTCAGACGGTGTCTGATAATTCAGCGTGGAGTGCGGGCGGCATTCGTTATAATCCTGCCGCCAGTCATTAATAATTTTCCTGGCATGAACGATATCGCTGAACCAGTGCTCATTCAAACATTCATCGCGAAATCGTCCGTTAAAGCTCTCAATAAATCCGTTCTGCGTTGGCTTGCCCGGCTGGATTAAGCGCAACTCAACACCATGCTCAAAGGCCCATTGATCCAGTGCACGGCAAGTGAACTCCGGCCCCTGGTCAGTTCTTATCGTCGCCGGATAGCCTCGAAACAGTGCAATGCTGTCCAGAATACGCGTGACCTGAACGCCTGAAATCCCAAAGGCAACAGTGACCGTCAGGCATTCCTTTGTGAAATCATCGACGCAGGTAAGACACTTGATCCTGCGACCGGTGGAAAGTGCGTCCATGACGAAATCCATCGACCAGGTCAGATTGGGCGCCGCCGGACGGAGCAGCGGCAGACGTTCTGTTGCCAGCCCTTTACGACGTCTTCTGCGTTTTACGCCCAGGCCACTGAGGTGATAAAGCCGGTACACGCGCTTATGATTAACATGAAGCCCTTCACGGCGCAGCAACTGCCAAATACGACGGTAGCCAAAACGCCTGCGCTCCAGTGCCAGCTCAGTGATGCGCCCTGATAAATGCGCATCAGCAGCCGGACGGTGAGCCTCATAGCGGCAGGTCGACAGGGATAAACCTGTAAGCCTGCAGGCACGACGTTGCGACAGACCGGTCGCATCACACATCAACATCACGGCTTCCCGCTTCTGGTCTGTCGTCAGTACTTTCGCCCAAGAGCCACCTGAAGCGCCTCTTTATCCAGCATGGCTTCGGCAAGCAGCTTCTTGAGTCTGGCGTTCTCTTCCTCAAGCGACTTCAGGCGCTTAACTTCAGGCACCTCCATACCGCCATACTTCTTACGCCAGGTGTAAAACGTGGCATCGGAAATGGCATGCTTGCGGCAGAGTTCACGGGCGGGTACCCCAGCTTCGGCTTCGCGGAGAATACTGATGATCTGTTCGTCGGAAAAACGCTTCTTCATGGGGATGTCCTCATGTGGCTTATGAAGACATTACTAACATCGGGGTGTACTAATCAACGGGGAGCAGGTCA
>NZ_JBLVXX010000129.1:0-1199 GCF_048283985.1 Enterobacter cloacae complex sp. 6730903
CACGCTGAAAATGCCGGCCTTTGAATGGGTTCATGTGCAGCTCCATCAGCAAAAGGGGATGATAAGTTTATCACCACCGACTATTTGCAACAGTGCCCTCTTCAGCGATGCCTGAAGGGTAAAAAGCTGTGCAGGGGGCGGAATATTCACCGCTCCCTGAAGACTAGCCAATAATCGCGATGCCAAGACGTTCCATGAGCAACGATGCCTGGTAGTTGTCCAACTTAACGCCTTGTAAATCAACGCGCCGAATATCTAAGTCACCCAACTCCGAATTGGTCAGATCGCAATGTGTGAAGTTTGCTGCTCGCCAGTCGAAAGTCGAAAACTCGCCGCCGGAGAGATCTGAACCACTGAACGTCGCGCCCAGTACCTGGGCCCCCATCCAACGGTTTTCCCACAGCTCACACTTTTCCAACACGACTTTCGAAAAATTGGCGTAGCTTAGATTTGTGTTAGTGATATATGCACTGCAAAACCAGGTGCGAGTAGTGATCATATTCATAAAACTTGCGCCGCGAAAATCTGCGCCTTGCGCACGACAGTGGCGAATTTCAATGCCAAGCGCACTGGCATTGCGAAAATCCGCCATGGATAAATCACAGCTTTTAAAAATGGCATCTTTCAGCATCGCACGACTAAAATTGCACCCTTTCTGGCTTTCACGATCATAGAACTGACAGCCGATAAATTCAGTGCCGCTCAGGTCGGCACCTGAAAAATCACAGTTAAAAAATGTACTATTTTCAATTTTCTCACCGGTGAAGCGGTTTCTGTTAATTTTTTCGCCAACGAGTGCCAGAGCCATATTTTGTGCCTGTTTTTTTATACAGTAATGGCGTCATGGTAAACCCTGATGAGGTTATGCGTCAAATCCGCCAATATAACATCTGCAAATGTGCGTTAAATCTGGTGTTTTTTCAGCAAAGCGCGAAGCTGATGGTAAGTCAGACCCAGTAATTCAGCGGCTTTTTTCTGGTTAAATTTTGCCTGCTGTAAGCTGGTTTGTAGAAAGTCTTTCTCTTGCTGCTGCTGGAATTCACGCAGATCCAGCGGTAACCCTACAGACATCGGTTTAGTTTCCGGCGCCTGCGGCTGCGTCTGGTTCTGAAATCCATCCCTGTCGGTGTTGCTTATGCAGTCTGGTCGGGACTCGGCGTCGTCATAATTACAGCCATTGCCTGGTTGCTTCATGGGCA
>NZ_JBLVXX010000130.1:0-1187 GCF_048283985.1 Enterobacter cloacae complex sp. 6730903
TTTTGAACTTTTGCTTTGCCACGGAACGGTCTGCGTTGTCGGGAAGATGCGTGATCTGATCCTTCAACTCAGCAAAAGTTCGATTTATTCAACAAAGCCTCATAGAAGTAAAACTCAGTTAAATGAAGATCGTTTTCTTTCACGTATGCCGCCAATTTGCGGATACGCTGTTCAAGCATTGTATCTATCCGTAAGGAAACACTCTGCGGAACGTCACTTGCAAATTCATTGATACAATCAACGGTAGAAACTATGAATTTATTGGTCATGGCAGGCTCCAGGCCACCGGGGAAACCGGTGGCTACGGTAATTGGCAGGCTTAAGCGCCGCAAAGGGTGTCAAGGGAAGGGAGAAGCTTGCTCAGCTTGTCGTAATCGAGCGGAGACAGTTCTGTAACGAGTTCGACCGAAAGACTAGTGTTGTCTTCTTCACACAGAATATAGATTCCGTCTTCTGGCTCTTTTCCGGCACATGCCTTCAGTCGTTTGTTAACGACCTCCTGGGCTGAATCCGCTACGTCGCAGCTCAGGACATAGCTTGCCACATAGCTGCTCTCACCGTGGTAATGCGTCACTTTACACAGAGCATACTGGATACCGGCTTTGTGAGCCTCATTCATGAGACGAGAAAACTGACAGCCATCCTGGTAATAGTGGGTATCCTTTGTGACCAGAATAGTCATACCCCCAAATTCATCTGTCCGGCTTTTACTGCATGTAAATGCAGCAGTAATTGTTACCATTTCCGAGAGGTCGAATACCGACAGCACGGCAGTTGTGAGGCAAATTGCATGGTCAAGATCAATGGTCTCTCCATGAAAAACTGCCAGCCCACTGCTGGTAACTTCTGTTGCGAACAACAGTTCATAATTGCAGTCTGGGCAGGATGGTTGCCCAAAGCTCGGCTCAGAAGGGTCATACTCAGGGTGGTTCTCGATAATACTGAGGATCAGCTTCTCAGTCAGAGAACAATCTGTCAGTGGCTTATCAAGCAAACGCTCACCTTCTGCAATTTCTGCTTCGGTAACGAATGTGATTGCTTCTTGTGCCATTTTTGCCTGCTCCTGAGTGCAGGGAATAATAAACGACGCCTGAGTATAATTATCTGCCACAGTTGACTCCTTGATTATTTAATTAATGTATTTGATGAGAAGATCATAACAAATACACTAATACCAACTAATAACC
>NZ_JBLVXX010000131.1:0-1162 GCF_048283985.1 Enterobacter cloacae complex sp. 6730903
CTTTTCTTAAGTAGGTAATGTTTTTTGAAAATGCTATTTTTGTCAAATCTTACATATATATAATCTACGCAATTGTCATCTATTCTTGCTTCACAAGTGGTTCTTCCAAATACTCTGACACCTGATGCAATTTCAGGATCACATTCATAAAAAAGATTATTGTACTGAATCCCACCGGCGGTAATGTTAGCGTTCACAGGGATTAACAATCGTGCGATCACTTCGTCGGCCCCAACGGCTCTTGCGCTGAATCTCCCGTGCTTTAAGCTTATCATCCAACTATTTTTTGGTGATATTACGAGATCATTTTCAATCAGTAAGGGATTGATATAAGCCAGTTCCTCATACGTTCTCTGATTATGTGCAAGTATCTCCCGAATCAGTAAAGACGTGACCTCCTGAATCGTTAAACAAGCCCTGGATTGCGGTGTTGGCTCTCCTTTAACAATCTTTCCCCTTCGTGTTGTTCCAATAAGCCTATGAATAACCTCATCATTCAGAATGCCGAAACAGCGTTCAACAATGCTTTTTCTGTCGCCTCTACCGACTGGCGCAAACTCAAGTTTTGTCAGGGGGGTCATCTCTTCCTGAGGTTTAAGACCAATCATCTCCCCGTTGTCACACATCAATGTTAATGGAATGTGAGAACAAGGCCAATCATCATCAGTAATAGAGATTCCAAATAATCTACAATATTCTTTTTTTGGCATAAAGCAATTTGCTAACGCTTGTCGGGCGGCTCGCCATGAAGCATGGTATAAAGAAACATGAAGGCCAACAATCATTCTTGTTGCACGATCCACCACTGTATAAATAGTAGGACGCCCAATGACTTTTCGTCTGTTTAAACTCGAAATAAGATGTACATCAGCGACAGTTGAGTCTATTTCGAAAACATCACCCGGCAAAACAGTTGTATTAGCCACACTACCTAAAAGCGCCCGCATTTTGAGGTCTATTTCTTTTTTCGTGTTCTTCTTATTTATCGAGAAATCTTTAGTGAAGAGTTTTTTATTCCAGTATGAAAATTGTTTTAAAGAAGGAACATATGGAGCTCTATTTTCTAGGTTTGCTGTTTTAATTTCATCCCTAAAATACAAATCAATATGTCTCTCTAATGTTTTCTTTATCGTATCTCCGTTAACTTTATAATGATACGTAA
>NZ_JBLVXX010000132.1:0-1082 GCF_048283985.1 Enterobacter cloacae complex sp. 6730903
CTTTACAAGTTATGCTATTTGATTCAATATAATATTTAAACATTGAAAATGAGAAAGGGATTGGCTTACCCGTTCTTTCTGATTTTATTTTAAACAAAATTAACAAATCGACCTTTCTGTCAAAATCCAAAACACGGTAAAGTCCCTCTGCAAGCAAATCAGTGCCTTGAGAGAGCCAGACTGAATTCCTAATAATATCCATTTGCGTTCAGTCCTATATAGTGGTCATTGGAAATTATCTTTATCAGACCGGTTTCGAGTATTGGATATGATAAATCAACATTTATCATTTTTAATCCAATCATTGCCTGCAATAACATCATCGCTTCTTGTGCATCTACCCCAAAGATTGATGAAATCATTGCACGTAGTCCTACTATGGGATAAACATCTGGTTTAAGCTTCCATAGGATTTTATCAAGAGGATATTTATCATAAAATTCAGAACCATCTCTTAATACAGAAGTAGCCCAGCAAATGTTTTTACCGACGACGTTATTGAGTTCCGAGCCAACATAAATTTGAAACTCAACATCAATCAACTGCCAAAACATCCTCTCTATTTCAAGTTTTTGGGCTTCGCGTTCAGGTATGCTCTCGTTATGTTTTACTGCTATAGCTTTGTATCGAAGTCCGCCTTCAGGAGTTCTCAAGGTCAGTAAAAAATCGGTTGTCATAACATTCAGAACTTCGACAGGTACTCCTCTTACTCCCCTCACCATAGGATGTTGAAAATGTAGATGATTTGCTATTTGTTGGGTAAGCCGGAGAGGAAAGAGTGGGAATTGTTCCCGGATATCAATCACCGAGTCATTAAACTCAGCCAGATAGAAAAAGTTACTTTCGACAGAAGAAAGGAGATGATGGTTTCGAAACGTCTTAAGGCCAAAGACTATCGAACGGTTTCCACGGGATTTAACGTCCTGAGCTCTAAGCCAGGGCTGATAACTTTGGCCATAGCCCACTCCTATGCCGTCACCTAGGGAAGGTGCGAACAAGTTCCTGATATGAGATCATCATATTCATCCGGAGCGCATCCCAGAGGGACATCATGAGCCATCAACTCACCTTCGCCGATAGTG
>NZ_JBLVXX010000133.1:0-1069 GCF_048283985.1 Enterobacter cloacae complex sp. 6730903
AGCTAACAAATAGAAGCTGAGCTTCTATTTGTTGCCTTGTTTTTTCTGCCCTACGGTTGAAAAAATCAACATCTAAATTTATTAATTCTTTTTCTGTTTTTTAATAATGCTCCGTAAACTTTCATTTTGTTCTCTCTGAATACGTTTAAGCTCATCTATTTGGAACTGTTTTTCATCAATTTTAGCTAACAACTTACTGTTTAATATGTTCAGTGTATTTTTTGTTTCAGTAATTTCGTCATGAACTTCATTTATTCTATTTTCGTACTTCATCGAATTTATTTTATTACTTTCAAAACTTAGATATAAAGAATAACCTTGCATTAGCATTGATATAAATACTAATATTATCCCAATCCAAGTGGGCTTTTTGGATGAAGAAATAGCTTTTGATATTCTTTCATGAAGTCCTTGAAAGACGTAAATATCGCCCCCGTCTGCTATACTTTCAATACTGGTAGATATCGCGTCAATTGAGAACATGAATTCCCACAATACTTTTCCCATAGAAAAAGCGAGTACAATTGTGCCCACAAAAGCTAAAACCGCACCGACAATAGACACATACTCAGAGTTAATCATAAGAAAATCGAACATGTTTTTCCTTGCCACACTATAAAAACAAATATTTAAATTTATAGCAAAACTACTGCCGGTAATTTTTTAGATGTCCCATCACAAAGAATCCCTTTGTTTTTACCTGTTCCTTTAATTATCATTCCACTACAAGAGAGGAATGGCTTCCATTTTTTACCAAATGTAGGTTCTTTAGGTTGCACGTATCTTACACCACATTTTTCACACTTTAAAATCTCATCATCATCAGAGTTTTCTTTTAGTATTCTGAGTACTCTTTTAATATTAGCTTCTAATGAAGCTACGTTTTTAAATTTAAATTTTGTACCAATACAATCAAATAAAGACGCACTTATTGCCTCATAATTTAATTTATCCACATTTCCTTCAAACACATTCCCAACAAAAGGACAAAATACAGAGACTTGCCATTCATTACCTAAATCAAACGTATATGAGTCACCTATATTACTTTGATTTTTTATCTCAAAAC
>NZ_JBLVXX010000134.1:0-1062 GCF_048283985.1 Enterobacter cloacae complex sp. 6730903
TAGCGGGCGGCCGGAAGGTGAATGCTAGGCATGATCTAACCCTCGGTCTCTGGCGTCGCGACTGCGAAATTTCGCGAGGGTTTCCGAGAAGGTGATTGCGCTTCGCAGATCTCCAGGCGCGTGGGTGCGGACGTAGTCAGCGCCATTGCCGATCGCGTGAAGTTCCGCCGCAAGGCTCGCTGGACCCAGATCCTTTACAGGAAGGCCAACGGTGGCGCCCAAGAAGGATTTCCGCGACACCGAGACCAATAGCGGAAGCCCCAACGCCGACTTCAGCTTTTGAAGGTTCGACAGCACGTGCAGCGATGTTTCCGGTGCGGGGCTCAAGAAAAATCCCATCCCCGGATCGAGGATGAGCCGGTCGGCAGCGACCCCGCTCCGTCGCAAGGCGGAAACCCGCGCCTCGAAGAACCGCACAATCTCGTCGAGCGCGTCTTCGGGTCGAAGGTGACCGGTGCGGGTGGCGATGCCATCCCGCTGCGCTGAGTGCATAACCACCAGCCTGCAGTCCGCCTCAGCAATATCGGGATAGAGCGCAGGGTCAGGAAATCCTTGGATATCGTTCAGGTAGCCCACGCCGCGCTTGAGCGCATAGCGCTGGGTTTCCGGTTGGAAGCTGTCGATTGAAACACGGTGCATCTGATCGGACAGGGCGTCTAAGAGCGGCGCAATACGTCTGATCTCATCGGCCGGCGATACAGGCCTCGCGTCCGGATGGCTGGCGGCCGGTCCGACATCCACGACGTCTGATCCGACTCGCAGCATTTCGATCGCCGCGGTGACAGCGCCGGCGGGGTCTAGCCGCCGGCTCTCATCGAAGAAGGAGTCCTCGGTGAGATTCAGAATGCCGAACACCGTCACCATGGCGTCGGCCTCCGCAGCGACTTCCACGATGGGGATCGGGCGAGCAAAAAGGCAGCAATTATGAGCCCCATACCTACAAAGCCCCACGCATCAAGCTTTTGCCCATGAAGCAACCAGGCAATGGCTGTAATTATGACGACGCCGAGTCCCGACCAGACTGCATAAGCAACACCGACAGGGATGGATTTCAGAACCAGA
>NZ_JBLVXX010000135.1:0-1008 GCF_048283985.1 Enterobacter cloacae complex sp. 6730903
CCATTGGGCTGGGCGCACATTCTACTGACTGGCGAATATCTTTGGCCCAAGGAACCGAAAGCTTAGGGTGTCATTTCGCCCTCAGCCGGAACCGACCCCAATCAGGGCAGGGGGTAGGGTGGCATAATTTATAGCCCGGTAACCGGCTACGCCGGGCTTTCGGCGCCATTTGACTCCACAGACACATGTAACCTCATCTGGCGCCTCCATGCCGCTGACGCGGCATCCAGAAGTTTCCCGATGCTGTAAGTCTTAACGTCTGCTTTGTGCCAAATGCTGACGCTCAGGAATTGAGTTTCAGGTACTTTAAAAGCGAGGCTAGAGACTCGACAGGTCCAGCGTGACAACTAGGTGAGCGGGTTTCATCCCAGGGCATTGCATCATCAGTGCAGAAGTCTCCTGCACATTCCATTTCAAGACGTTCGTCAATTAAACCAACAGGAACCCAGACATAAGGTACATCTCGCAGACTGTTAGGCACAGTTGAGCCACATACATTGCAAAAATCTGTACGGTACCCCGTTGGCTTAGACCATGAAGCAATGCAGTTTTCCCCTTTAATCCAGCGAAACTCACTGTCTTTGACTAGTGTGGCGAGATTGTAACCCACGCCGCTCTGCTTTCTGCAAAGCGAGCAATGACAACGATAAAACACTGCTGGTTTATGAGTAAGTTCAAATTCAATTGTTCCACACAAACAAGATCCATTCATTTCAAAACCATTCCTGCAAGGCCTAAGAGATTTTATGAAACATTACCATCTTTTTTGTACTGAATAGGAGCGCTCTTTTTGGCAACTCAAAATCAGCTATCAGTCGGTCTGAATATCCGCTCTTCGCTCATAACGGACTGCGCTCACTTATTGCAGCGAGCGTTACCTTGTGTTTAATGCCAGCCTGGTATAGTCAGGGGCTTTGTTGAATAAATCAGATTTCGGGTAAGTCTCCCCCGTAGCGGGTTGTGTTTTCAGGCAATACGCACGCTTTCAGGCATACCTGCTTTCGTCAT
>NZ_JBLVXX010000136.1:0-1006 GCF_048283985.1 Enterobacter cloacae complex sp. 6730903
GGCTTTGTTGAATAAATCAGATTTCGGGTAAGTCTCCCCCGTAGCGGGTTGTGTTTTCAGGCAATACGCACGCTTTCAGGCATACCTGCTTTCGTCATTTTGTTCAGCGCTCGTACCAGGGCCATAGCCTCCGCAACCTGACCATCGTAGTCACGCAGCGTCAGTGAACCCCCGAACAGCTGTTTTACCCGGTACATCGCCGTTTCCGCTATCGAGCGACGGTTGTAATCTGTTGTCCATTTCCACCGCGCATTACTCCCGGTCATTCGCTGATTAGCCACTGCACGGTTACGGTCTGCATATTCACCGGGCCAGTAACCCGCACCTTTTCGGGGCGGGATAAGCGCGCTGATTTTCTTACGCCGCAGTTCATCGTGACATAGCCGGGTATCGTAAGCGCCATCGGCGGCGGCTGACCTGATTTTCCGGTGGGTTTGCCGGATTAACCCGGGGAAGGCCTCTGAGTCCGTAACGTTGTTCAGCGACAGGTCTGCACAGATGATTTCATGTGTGTTGCTGTCAACTGCCAGATGCAACTTTCGCCATATACGACGGCGTTCCTGGCCATGCTTTTTGACTTTCCACTCGCCTTCACCGAAGACCTTCAGCCCGGTGGAATCAATTACCAGGTGTGCGATTTCACCCCGGGTGGGCGTTTTGAAACTGACATTAACCGACTTTGCCCGCCTGCTGACACAGCTGTAATCCGGGCAGCGTAGCGGAACGTTCATCAGAGAAAAAATGGAATCAATAAAGCCCTGCGCAGCGCGCAGGGTCAGCCTGAATACGCGTTTAATGACCAGCACAGTCGTGATGGCAAGGTCAGAATAGCGCTGAGGTCTGCCTCGTGAAGAAGGTGTTGCTGACTCATACCAGGCCTGAATAGCTTCATCATCCAGCCAGAAAGTTATGGAGCCACGGTTGATGAGGGCTTTATTGTAGGTGGGCCAGTTGGTGATTTTGAACTTTTGCTTTGCCACGGAACGGTCTGCGTTGTCGGGAAGAT
>NZ_JBLVXX010000137.1:0-1005 GCF_048283985.1 Enterobacter cloacae complex sp. 6730903
ATTTGATATTTAATTATTTTGATGATAACAATGAAGAAATATAAAAAGAGGAGGTGTTATGAAAGCAGTTTATTTATTTGGGGTGATTTTTTTAATAATTGATTTGTTGCTTGGTTTTTATATTTTTGATAAAGGCGGGACCGATGCAGCTATCAAATCTGGGCTAATGGGGAATCTGTCGGTATGTATTATTTTTATGACTGTGGGAGTGTATGTGCCGGTACTTATCTGGTCACTTGCAGAAAGGAAAAAATAGCTATTAATACAACTCGAATATAATAGCTATTACCGGAACTTATTTCTTTATCGAGATCTCTATTTTATTATCCTTTTCGACCAAGGCATATATATCTTTGCTATCCAATGAGCGAATGGAGATATACGTGTGGTCATCTGGCTTTTGTTTTACACAGATGACTGGGGCTTCATTTTCGGGATTGGCCAACTTGCTGTATTCATTGGAAAATTCCTTTAGACTGATTAATAATTTTATCACTCCAGACAAGCTTACCATTGTAAGGAATAGATAACCCCAGACACTGGAGAAAATATTAGCAAATGTAAGGTTAGAATTAATATTCGAGATGCAATATATATAATATGCATAACTTATTAGAGAGAATAAACTGAGCAACGAATCTACAGACTTTTTTAAAACTTCACTGTAGATATTATGTGAGAAGAAAAATATAATACCACCGCAAAACAATGGAATTATAAGCAGTATCAATGTCAGGGCCCAATTGTGGTTGTTACCATATATGTAAAGGGAGATGAAGCATGTAAATGTAGTTAACAATGCGACCAATTTACTGAGAGTAGGATTATTTATCACTTGAAACTCCTGTTAAAAACTTCGGTTTTAATTGTCAATAATAGATCATATGCTGTAGTTGATATAGTCATATAAACATAACAGTCTTCTGTATGATGTGCTGTTTTTATCTTTGCAGTTTAATAAGTAAATTTTTATTTGTTCTGAGGGGATTCTATTCTCATAATAAC